>JAGQUU010000062.1 GCA_020438345.1 Solirubrobacterales bacterium
CAAGGCGCTGGTCGAGGCCGGTGAGGCAAAAATCGACCTCGGAAACCAGACCGTGAGCTGGGCCGGGGGTGAGGCACCGTTCGAGATTGATGCCGAAATCAAACGTCGCCTGCTCGGCGGGCTCGACGACATCGCGCTCACCCTCCAGGCCGAGAGCGAAATCGAAGCATTCGAGTCCGGTCCCGGCGGGACATACGGCCCCGTCACTACTTCCCTGTAGCCGGGGAGGTCCGATGAGTCAAGACCGATCCCGCCCCGCCGATTGGGAGGCTGAAAAGTACTCGCGAGTCGCGACACCCCAACGCGACTGGTCAGGCGCGGTCATTGATCGCCTGGAACTGAAGGGCGACGAAACTGTTGTCGATGCCGGCTGTGGGTCGGGCAATGTGACCGAAGACTTGCTCGAACGCCTCCCGGACGGCCGGGTCATCGGTGTTGACGGCTCCCGGAAGATGGTCGAGGAGGCGAATCGCAGGCTCGGGGATGATCCCCGCGCGGCATTCGTCTGCCAGGACCTGGCCGGACTTGAGCTCGACGGTCAGGTCGACCATGTGTTCTCGAACGCGACCTTCCACTGGATCGCCGACCACGACCGGTTGTTTCGCTCCCTGGCGGGGGTAACGAGGCCGGGTGGCCGGCTGGTCGCCCAGTGTGGTGGGCGCGGCAACGTGGCTGATGTTGTCTCGGCACTGGCCGTGATCAACCGGGAGCAACCCTTCGCGGGAATATTCGGAGAGCACGTCGATCCCTGGAACTTCGCCGGTCCGGAGGAGACCGAGATGCGCCTGCTCCAGGCCGGCTACGAGGACGCGGAGTGCTGGCTGGAAGACCGGGTTGCCCGCCCTGAGGATCCGCGGGGCTTTTTCGAGGCGTCCTTCCTGGCGCCCGCCAGGGAAGTTCTCAACGACGAGCAGTTCACTAACTACACAGACCGGCTGCTGGCCGAAATGGGCCAGCCGACCAGGTTCAACTATGTTCGCCTGAACATCACAGCAACGAGGAGAAACGGGAATGAGTGAACCCAAACGGATAGTCGTGCTCGCCGGAGACGGAATCGGACCCGAGATCGTCGGCGCAACCCGTCAGGTTCTTGATGCGGTCGGAAGCTTTGAATACACCGAACACCTGATCGGCGGAGCGTCGATTGACGAACACGGGGTAGCCCTGACCGAAGAGGTGATCGAAGCCTGCAAGAAATCAGATGCCGTCCTGCTCGGCGCGGTGGGAGGTCCCAGGTGGGACGAGGCCGTGGCCAAAGACCCGACCGCTCCGCGGCCGGAACAGGGACTGCTCGGTATCCGCAAGGCCCTTGGCCTTTACGCGAACCTTCGCCCGGTCAAACCGTCTCCCGCCCTGATTGATGCCAGCCCGCTCAAGAAGGAACTGATCAACGGCACCGATTTGCTTGTGGTCCGTGAACTGACCGGCGGCATCTACTTCGGGGCTTCAGGCAGGCGGGAAGACAACGGCGGAACCGCCTATGACGAATGTGCGTACTCGATCCCGGAGATCGAACGGATCGCACGGACGGCTTTCGAAGCCGCCCGTCAACGCTCGGAAAGTCCCCGCGTTCTTTCGGTGGACAAGGCCAATGTCCTGGAGTCATCGAGGCTCTGGCGGGAAACTGTCAAGGAGGTGGCCGGGAGCTACCCCGATGTTCAGCTAGACCATCTGCTGGTCGATTTCGCCGCGATGAAGCTCGTTTCCGCTCCGGCGGAAATTGACGTCCTGGTCACCGAAAACCTGTTCGGCGACATTCTCAGTGACGAAGCGGCGATGCTCACCGGTTCGCTGGGCATGCTTCCTTCCGCCTCGATCGGGGCGGAAGGAGATCCGGGTCTGTTTGAGCCAGTCCATGGCTCGGCACCTGATATCGCAGGACAGGGTATTGCCAACCCGCTTGCAACGATGCTTTCCGCGGCGATGATGCTGCGATACGGACTGGGTGATGGTGAGGCTGCAGACCGAATCGAAAACGCAGTCGACGCGGTTCTGGAGAATGGCCTCCGTACGCCGGACATCTTCGAGGGTGGTGAAGGAGAGACCAGGGTCGGAACCCGGGAAGTCACCGATGCGGTGCTGGCCGAACTGGCTCAGAGCTAAAGTGAAAGAGGTGCGCCGCTTTGATCTGGCGTACCATCACCGGGATAGGCAACCTCAAGGAGCAATAGGTGGAAAAGGCTGAGTACATCTGGCATAGCGGCAAGTTCGTCCCGTGGGACGAGGCGCAGGTGCATGTACTGAGCCATGGTCTCCACTACGGCACCGGGGTTTTCGAGGGAATCCGGTGTTACGACGGTGATCAGGGTCCGGCGATATTCCGCCACCGGGACCACGTCACCCGTTTCTTCGATTCGGCCCGCATGTACTTCCTTGAGATCCCGTTCTCAAAAGAGGAAATCTCCGAGGCGACCCGCGAGCTGATTCGCAGGAATGGTCTGCGTGACTGTTACATCCGTCCGCTTGCTTTCCGTGGCTACGGTGAGATGGGGCTGTACGCGTCGTCAGCGCCGGTCGAACTGATCATCGCGGTCTGGCCCTGGGGTGCTTACCTCGGCGAGGATGGAAAGAAGCACGGCATCCGGGCCAAGGTCTCCTCCTGGAGAAGGGTTTCCGGAGCGAGCCTTATCCCGCATGCGAAGGCATCGGGGCAATACCTGAATTCGATTCTGGCCAAGACCGAATCGGCGAAAGCCGGTTACGAAGAGGCGATTCTGCTCGACGAACGCGGCTTCGTCTGTGAAGGCTCGGGCGAAAATATCTTCATGGTCAAGGACGGCAAGGTCTTCACGCCACCGCAAGTTGCTTCGATCCTGGACGGGATAACCCGCAAGTCGGTGATGCAGATCCTCGAAGACAATGGCTACCCGGTGATTGAACGGGACATCGCCCGCTCGGAGCTTTACCTGGCGGACGAGATCGTGATGTGTGGCACGGCGGCGGAGATTGTCCCGGTTCGTGAAGTTGACGACCATCCGATCGGATCGGGCGACCCCGGGGAAGTCACCCGGCTCGTTCAGAGCGCGTATGAAGACGCGATCTACGGTCGTTCGCCGCAATACAACGAGTGGCTTGACCTGGTCGGTGAACCGGCGACGAAAAGCGAACCGAGTAAAGTCTGAGGCCGATGCTTCACGGTTTCCACGAAATCAGGATCGTTCGAATTACGGAGGCTGCGGGACGCTGACGTCCTGCGGCAGCGCGGCTCCATGCCGCGAGCAGCCCGTCCCGGCGCCAATGCCCGGGCCTCCGATTTCCTGAAAGGCAGTA
>JAGQUU010000006.1 GCA_020438345.1 Solirubrobacterales bacterium
CCGACATGGTCTTCATCGCGGCCGGGGCAGGTGGTGGCACTGGAACCGGCGCGGCCCCGGTCATCGCGAGGCTGGCACGGGACATCGGGGCGCTCACGGTAGGCATCGTGACCAAGCCGTTCACATTCGAAGGCAGCCGCCGGCAAAAGCAGGCCGAACAGGGCATTGAAGCGCTCGCCGGCGAAGTTGACACCCTGATCGTCATTCCCAACGACCGTCTGCTCGAAGTACTGGACCAGTCCACCCCGATGGTCGATGCCTTCCAGGTCGCTGACGATGTTCTGCGCCAGGGAGTCCAGGGGATCTCGGATCTGGTCACCCTGCCTTCGGTGATAAATCTCGACTTCGCCGATGTCCGTTCGATCATGTCCGATGCCGGTCGGGCCCTGCTGGGCATTGGCATGGGTAGCGGGCCGGACCGTGCCCTCATCGCTGCGGAGAAGGCGACTTCCTCACCTCTGCTCGAAACTCCGATGGACGGGGCACGTTCGATTCTGCTTTCAGTCACCGGTGGCTCCGACCTTTCCCTGATCGAGGTTTCCGAGGCCGCACGAGCGGTCGGTGAAGCAGCTCATCCCGATGCGAACATCATTTTCGGTGCGAATATCGACGAAGATCTCGATGATCAGGTCTGGATCACGGTGGTCGCGACACGTTTTGATGGCAAGGGACCGGTTTCCCGTCGAAGTGTTGAATCGCGTCGCAGCGACCGTGGTCAGGAGCGAGGCCGCCGCGAACCGCGTGCCGACCGGGTCGAGTCCCTGCCAACAGTAGGTGGCAGTGACATCCCGGAATTCCTTTCCTAGGTGAGCTGTGGGTTCGCGCGGTGTGGTCGCAGCAGGCCATCCGCTTTCTGCCGAAGCGGGCGCAACGATCCTCCGGGATGGCGGCAACGCGGTTGACGCGGCAATAGCGGCGGTAGTCGCTTCGTTTTCGACTGAAAGTGCTCTGACCGGTCTCGGCGCCGGAGGGTTCATGATCATTGGCGGTCCGGGGATCGAGCCGGAAGTAATCGACTTCTTCGTCGCTGCCCCCGGCAAAGGCGGTCACCAGCTTGAAGGGAAGCTGGTTCCGGTCCCGGTGCATTTCGACGAAACGACAACCCAGGTATTCAACGCCGGAGCTGCATCATGCGGAGTTCCGGGAACAGCGGCCGGGCTCGATCTGGCCTTGGACAGGCACGGGTCGGTACCGATGGCGGAACTGGTCCGGCCCGGAGTGCAACTGGCCCGCGAAGGCACCCCGCTGAATCGCCAGCAGGCATACGTGTTGCGAATCCTCGAGCCGATTTACACGGCGACATCCGAGGCCCGGCTGATCTATGCCCCCGAAGGCCGGATCCTCGGGGAAGGTGATGTCTTCTGCTACCCGGATCTGGCCGATGCCCTGGAAAGATTCGGGTGTGAAGGAGCAGCCGCACTTTGCTCGGGAGAGATTCCACGGCTGGTTGAGGAGTACATCCTCTCCCGGGGTGGCACCTTGTCTGTGGCTGACTTCGAGACATATCAGCCGATCGTCCGCGAACCGGTGGGAGCAAGCTTCAAGGGGTACGACCTGCTGACCAACCCGCCGCCGTCAGCGGGGGGAATCCTGATTTCCTACAGCCTCGCGCTGCTCGACCGTTGCGGTGAGAGCGGAGCCCGGCAGATTGCTGAAGTCATGGAGCAGGCGAACATCGCCCGCCAGGGGGATTTCGCCAGTTCGCTTGCCGGGGAGGGATTTGCAAGGCGCTTCCTTGAAGACCGCCTTGGTTCGACCACTCATCTGGCGGTGATGGATGCCGACGGGCTTTGCGCGTCGGTCACCTGCTCGAATGGAACGGGCTCGGGGATGGTCGTTCCGGGCACCGGAATTCACCTGAACAACATGCTCGGGGAGGAAGACCTCAACCCGCTGGGCTTTCACCAGTCCGAGCCTGGTGTCAGGATCAGTTCGATGATGGCTCCTACCCTGATTCTCGAACAAGGTCAGGTTCGGGCAGGCCTGGGCAGCGCGGGGTCGAACCGGATTCGGTCTGCCGTGCTCCAGACGACACTCAATCTGCTTTCCGGGAATGATCCGCAGAGCGCGGTCGATGCTCCCCGGATACACCTGGAAGCCGACCTGCTTCAGGCGGAACCGGGAGTCGACGAGGACGCCCTGGCCTGGATCGAGGCCGGCGGACAACGGGTGTTCCGCTGGAAGGAACGCAACCTTTTCTTCGGTGGCGTCCAGATCGTGACCCGCGACCCGGAAGACGGCCGGCTCGATGGTGCCGGGGACCCGCGCCGGGGCGGGGCGGTGGCATATGCCTGAGTACCCTGACCCGGATGATTCTCCGTCCCCGGACCTGCGGCCCTTCCGGGCCACCCAAGAGGTGCAACGCGAACTGCCTGACTTCGAGGCTGAAGGCCTGCTCGACGGGCTGGATGCGGAAGCACGCGAGTCCCGGCTCAAGCTGCTGACCGAGCTGTTCGTGAATGACGGGGTCGACCTGGAAACTCTGAAGACGGAAGCGGAAGCGAACCGGCTGGCCCTGCTGCCCGCTGACCTCGTGCTCGGCCGGACCAATGACAAATACTCGCCACGGGAGATCTCGGAGCTGGCCGGAATCTCCGTTAGTGATTTTCAGAATCTGATCGCCGCGATCGGCCTGCCGCGGCCGGCACCGGACAAACGCCGGTTCGATGAATCCGACCTGGCGGCAGCCCGACGGTTGAAGCGCTTCCAGGAAGCCGGTATCCCGACCGAGAACCTGCTGGCCGCAACCCGGCAGGTAGGCAGTTCGGCCGCCCGGATTGCTCAGGCCCACCGGGATCTGGTCGCCTCGGACATCATCACCCGGGATGCCGGTGAATATGAGGCGGCCATTGAACTCCGACAGGCAACACTCCAGCTGCTTCCCCTGGTAGAGCAGGCAGTTGACTACGCGTTGCGTTCCCATTTTCTCGACCAGCTCAGAAATCAGGCGATGGCAATGGCCAGCTTCGGTCTCTTGGGAACCGGCGACAGCACCGAGGTCTCGGTCTGTTTCGCTGACCTGGTCGGTTTCACCAGGCTCGGCGAACGGAGTGAGCTTGAAACGATCGGCACGGTTGCAAAGCTCCTTGAATCGGTCGCAATCGAGGTGGCCAATCCGGAGGTCCGGCTCGTCAAGACGATCGGTGATGCCGCGATGCTTGTTTCCGAGGATGGTGCGGCGCTGTTCGATGCCGCGATCCGGTTCATCGAGGTAGGAAACGAAGCCGGGGAGGACCTGCCGGCTCTGCGGGTAGGAGTGGCCCGGGGCAGGGCGCTGTCGCAGGTTGGTGACTGGTTCGGACCGCCGGTAAACCTTGCGAGCCGGATCACTGAATCGGCCCGGCCGGACAGCGTCCTCGCGGACAAGGCTGCGGTTGAAGCTGCCGGAGAAGACGAATTCTCCTACTCCTGGGTGGGTCAGCACAAGTTCAAGGGGGTTGAGCGCCCCGTGAAGCTGTACAGGGTCCGCAGGAAGGACGGTTCACCCGCGTAACCCGTGGTGACTACGGTGGGTGGACCCGCCCCGCCGGGCGCCCTATGAAGGCTTTCGGGCCGAGAGGAGGAGGTTGTAGAAGAGCTCGGCCGGAAGGTGGGGTTCGAGGATGTTGTTGTCCACCTTCTGGAACGCGATGTAGCTCCTGAAGGCGAAGTTCCTCCAGCGATGCGGAATCGTGTCGGGAGTTGCCGTTGATTCCAAAGATCGCATCCCCCAGCCCCAGACGTTGGAGACGAGTTCCTCGCCATTGACTTCGGTATCGACGAAGCCGGAACGGGGCGGAATTGCCCTCAGATCAGCCGGCACAAATGCATGGACATCAACCTCGGGCTCGAGACTGTGTTCGTCATCGGCCATCTCTTCTTCTGTGTGTTCGAGTGTTTCGGCGCCGACCAGCCTGCGCCAGACGGGTGCGATGAGAGTGCCAGTCCGCTTCGGGACTGCCGCTAGCCGGTCACCGTACCGGGAGGGCTCGCCACAGAAGACGATCCGGCCACCGGGCCGGAGAACCCTGAAGAACTCGGAGAAGGCCTTGTCCAGGTCCGGAATGTGGTGAAGGACCGCGTGACCGATGACCGTGTCGAAGCTTTCATCCTCAAAGGGCAGGACTTCGGCTTCCGTGACTACCGTTTCAACCGGGAACTCAAGGTTCTTCGCCGTCCGTGAAAGTGAACTCAGCATGCCCGGTGAGATATCGGTTGCGGTAAGGGACCCGATAAGTCCCTGGGAAGCCAGGTTTAGTGAGAAGTAGCCGGTGCCAGCCCCTATTTCCAGCGTGTCGCCGAGAGTCTCCGGCATTTCCCCAAGGGCCTTCTTCAGCTTCAGGGCGACTTGATGCTGGCCAGTCTCGCCAAAATCGATGCCCCATTTCGCATCGTAGGAGTCGGCCGCTGCATCGTGGTAGCGGGTGTTTACATCCTTGATGTGTTCCGGCGTAGCCGTTGGGGAAGCGGGCATGCCGGAGAAAGATAGGGAAGAATCGCTCTCCTTGACTGACACGTACAAGCAGAGCAACCAGCCCGAAGGAGTGCCGGCCCTCGAATTGACCGGCGAGCGGACCCTGCCTGATGTTCCCGAAGAGAACTACTGGTACCGGCGCCACCTGGTCGTATACGAGTGGATCTCAGAGCAGGTTCGTGGCTTGAAGGTTGCCGATCTCGCCTGCGGCGAGGGCTACGGATCCGAGGTTCTCGGACGGACCGCGGCCGAGGTTGTTGGAGTTGACGCGAATCCCGAGGCATTCGAACACGCCAGCGCCAGGTACACGACCGGCAACGTCAGCTTTCGCCGGGAACTCGTGGAGCACTTCGCCGAGCCACGTGACGCGATCGTCTTCCTCCAAACCATCGAGCATGTCCAGGATCCGGATTCACTCGTCGCGGGGTTCGCAAGGATCGCTCCGGTTTCTTACATCTCGACTCCCAATCTGCTCACGCTAGCACCGGAAGGGGCCGAGAAATCAGACAACCCCTGGCACATCAAGGAGTACCGCCTCGAGGAATACCGGGCCCTGCTTGAGCCACATTTCTCCCGGGTCGAGATTCTCGGACTACATCACGCCCGCAAGCTGAAGCTCCATGAAGTTGCGCTTTCGCTGGGCTGGGACCGGGTTCACAAGACCCTGGGCCTCAGCAAGCCGTTCTACGATCGCTTCACCCCGGCGATTGACGCCTCGGACTTCGGGCTTTCAAGCAACGACCTCGAAAGCTCACTGGACTTCCTCGCCATCTGTCATGTCTGAGGCGGCTGCCCCCGCGGCGCTGGGCGATCTGGCGATCGTCCTCCACTCCCATATGCCCTATGTCGAGGGTTTCGGCACCTACCCTTTCGGCGAGGAGTGGCTGTTTGACGCGGTGCTGAACTCCCACCTGCCGGTGCTTGATGTAGCCCGGGACCTGACCATGACGGTCACCCCGGTTCTGGCCGACCAGCTGGAAACCGAAGGGGCCGGGGAGAGGCTGGCCACCTTCCTTGACGAACACCGGCTGGGTGCAGCCAGGCGGGATGCAGAGACGTCCGACGGGGACCACGTGGCGGCGGCCGAAGCGCAGATCGTCAGGTACGAGAAGGCGGCAACGCTGCTTGAAGCCGTGGACGGCAAACCCCTCGCGGCTTTCGCCGCTGCCCGCGAGCGCAATGTTTCGCTGATTCCGTCGAGCGCCACTCATGCGGTCCTTCCCCTGCTCGCGACCCGGGCCGGGCTTGACACACAGGTTGGGAGCGGTCTGGCCTCACACCGGCGCAGATTCGGTGAATCCTCCGGGTTCTGGCTGCCCGAATGCGCCTACCGTCCCGGACTCGAAGGCGACCTCGCCCGTCACGGGATCGAATGGTTCTGCCTCGACCAGAGCCGACATGAGACCGGGGACGAGGCGCTCAACCCGGTCAGGACCGGGGCGGGGCCGCTTGCCTTCACCATCGACTGGCATTCGGTGTCCCTGCTTTGGGACATGAAGGGTTACCCGTCCTGGCCCGGTTACCTTGACTTCCATCGCCTCTCGATGAACGGTCTGAGGATTTTCCGGATCGATGGCCGACCCTATGACGCGGCTGCGGCCGCCCGCCGCGCGGCCGAGCAGGCAGACGAGTTCCTCGAAGCGGTCCGGGCGCGACTTAAAGCTCGTCGCGAAAGCACCGGAAAGCGGGCGCTGATCACCTTCGCGGTTGACACCGAACTGCTCGGGCATTGGTGGGCCGAGGGACCACAGTGGCTGGCGGCGGTCCTGGCCGGCGCGGAAGCCCGGGGTGTGCGGCTGCTGAATCTGGACCAGGCGGCGGAGGTTCATGGGGAGAGCGCCCGTCGCGAAACGCTGCGTGCCTCGACCTGGGGAGATGGGAAGGACTTCCACACCTGGGATTCGCCGGCGGTCGCCGATATGGCCTGGGCGGCACGAGCCCTGGAGCTGAGGGTGGCAGAGAAGGCCTCGAGGCTCCCCGGAGAAGTGGCTGAACGGGCGGTTCGGGAACTACTCATGGTCCAGTCAAGCGACTGGGCGTTTCTCGATCAGCGCGGCCAGGCCGGTGACTATCCCTTCGAGCGGGCCACCTGGCACTCGGAAAACGCGTTCGAAGCCTTACAATCCCTTTCAGAAAACAACGGGGTACCCGTCAAATCGCAGTTACGCGGCCTGGCGCCGGACCTCAGTCTGACTCCCTTCCTGATCCCCTAGCCACTGCGCCAAGACCTTGCCTCGCGTACTCATTGTCACCTGGGAATACCCGCCGCTGATCGAGGGTGGGCTGGCCCGTCATGTCCGCAAGCTCTCTGAGGCCCTGGTCGGGACCGGTGTGGAAGTCCATGTCCTGACTCGTGGTGGTGAGCAGGCGACCATTGAAGAAGAAATGGCCGGGGTTCAGATCCATCGCATCGTCGAACCGGAACGTCCGACCGATCTTGGCGAGTTCGTGACCTGGGTCGAGCGGATGAACGCCGACATGCTGGCCGCCGGAGTTGAACTCGGCGATCGCTTCGATTTTGATCTGGTTCACGGTCACGACTGGCTGGTTGCGGGTGCCTGCGATCACCTCGCTCGCCGCTTTGAGGCGCCGCTGGTAACCACGATTCATGCCACCGAGTATGGCCGCCATCAGGGCTGGGTCGACAAGCATCCCCAGTCGCATATCCACGGGGTCGAGAAATGGATCGCCAACCGTTCCGACCGGGTTATCGCCTGCTCCCATTTCATGCGCGAGCAGATCGCCGACATTTTCAGTGTTGAGGAAGGCAGCATCTCGGTGATACCGAACGGAATCGACCCCGATGATCTTCCGGCCGAGGATCCGGTCGAGCTGGCCCGACTGCGCTCCGCCTTCGCTGCACCGGACGAGAATCTGGTCTTGCTGATCGGCCGGCTCGTTTACGAAAAAGGCTTCCAGCTGGCGCTTGAAGCGATGCCGGAGGTGATCAAGGCCTTGCCCAACACCCGGTTTCTGGTCGCTGGCTCGGGCACCCATGAGGCCGAACTCCACAAGCAGGCCGAGGAACTCGGGCTGATGGAGCACGGCACCTTCCTCGGCTGGATCGGCGATGACGTGCTCCATTCGCTGTATCGGATCGCCGATCTGACCGTGGTTCCCTCGATCTACGAACCTTTCGGGCTGGTCGCGCTTGAGGCGATGGCTTCCGAATGCCCGTGCATTGCCGCCGACACCGGAGGGTTGCGGGAAGTCGTGCCGATCGAGGGGGCCGGACTTCGCTTCCGGGCCTCCGATCCGGAACATCTGGCCGAGGCTGCAATCCAGGTTCTCGGCGATCCGGAGCTCAGCAAGCGTATGGTCGAGGAAGGTCTCGCCCATATCCGCATGTTCGACTGGGACGAAATCGCCCAGCAAACCCTCGATCTCTACGAAAGTCTTGCCGCTTCGAGCGATGTTCGTGGGTGACCTGACCAGCGGCTAGTATGGCCGCATGAAAAGGGCATGGGGGTCTTTTGTGTTGGGGTTGGCTGCCGTGCTGGTTCTGACCGGTTCAGCGCAGGCGGCATTCTCGGTTTCCTACACCAGCAACGGCAGCGTCTGGTTGTCCTCGCTGAACGGGAAGCAGAAGCGCAAACTGGCCCCGGACCCGAAGGGCAAGGTCAAGTGGATCGAGACCGCCCAGTCCGACAGCGGTCGGGTGATCGCGGTCAAGCGGGACCCGGCCAAGATCTCGAACCTCAACTCGTACTACCTCTGGGGTCCGACCGGCAAGCGGATCAACCAGGGTTCGCTAACCGCTGATTCGGGCTGGGTTTCATACGTCATGCCCTTGAGCCTCGATCTGACCTCGAACGGCAAAGTCGTGGCTTACGGGTACCAGTACTACACCTACAATTTTCCGGTCTCAAACCTTGAGGAAGGAACCAGCGTCAAGTCAGTGAACGCCGGCTTCCTGAAGCCGATCAACATCGTCGGGCAGCAATGGCCGACTACGGTTGGCAATCAGATCGTCGCTTCGCAGCAGGATGTTTTCGCCGGGGTGCAAACGGCCAGTAACGCCCCCTACGGAGACGGATTCAACGCCTGGTTCAGTGTCGACGGGTTGGGATATGACCTTCATCGGACCGATGTGGCCGCGAACCGGAAGGTGGCGGTGGCCGAACTGGACCCGTCTGCGAGCAACTCGACGGATCCGTCGGTGCTCCTGGCCTCAAGTGTCAATGGTCTCGGCGGCGCGGCCCGGAGCGGTGCCTGTCTCCTGCCGACGAAAGGCGATGCCGAAAACGCGAGCATCTCCCAGGACGGCCGGTCGATCGCCTGGGAAGACAGGCGTGGCGTTGTGGTGGCCGGTGTCCCCACCTTCGGCGGTTCCCAGGTATGCAAGCTGACTCGAGGAGTGAAGGTGATCGCGGCGGGCGGGACCTTCCCCTCGATTGGCCGGGCGAGACCCTAGCTCGAAATCAGGAGGGGTTCCGGCTATGGGAGGTTCATTACCCCAGGGGTCCCTGGCTCCGGTTCCACCGGGTCCGGCCATTTGAGGTCTTTCGGTGCCTCGCGCATGCGCAGGACCCGGGCGGGAACTCCACCGACCACGGCATTGGCGGGAACATCTTTCGTCACCACGGAATTGGTGCCAATCACCGAGTTGTCACCGACCCTGACCCCGCGGAGGATCGCCGCCCCGTACCCGATCCAGACGTTCGAGCCGACGACCACATCCTCCATGTAGATGCCCTGGCTGCGGATCGGCTTCTCGATATCAACCACTCCGTGGTCGAAGTCGATGAACATGGTCCGGTCTGCGATCACGCATTCGGCCCCGATCCGAACCTTGCGATAGGCGGAGATCGTGCACTCCTGGCCGAGGACGGTCTTCGACCCGATTTCGACTTCGCCTTCGTGGCAGCGGATTTTGGTGCCGTCGCCGATCCAGATCCAGCGACCGAAGTGGATACTCGCTCTTTGCCCGGTCTGCAATTGAAGGCCGCGACCGAAGAAGACAGGGCCGTCGGTTACCCAGCGATGTCCGGAGCGGGTGAACAGGCGGCGCCACAGGTAACGCCAGAAGAGTCGGGCGTACTTGGGTTTCAACATGCCCTTGCGGGCGAAGGATGAG
>JAGQUU010000063.1 GCA_020438345.1 Solirubrobacterales bacterium
ACCCGGTAGGCACCGTAGAAGCTGAGCGTGGTGTCCCCGTTTGCGTCGATCGAATAGCTGCCGAGAGGTGAAGCGCGTTCCGAGGTGTCGAAGAATGCCTCGCGGGTCCCGGACCTGATCGAGGTGATCGGTTCGGTCGCGATGTCACCCCGAACACCGCGCCTGATCGAGTCGAATACAACCCGCCCGGCTTCGTATGCGAAGACCGACATCGGTTCGGCTGGCCGTCCGAACCGGTCCTGGAACTTGCTCAGAAAGGACTCGCCGCTCCGGGCATAGTTTCCGGCCGGAAGCATCGGTGCCGTGACGTAGGTGTCCAATGCGGTGTCGCCGATTGATTCGAGAAAGCTGGCGAAGGAGATTCCGTCTCCGCCGAAGAGCTTGATCAGGCCATTGCTGCGGTGGACTGACTCGAGGAGGTCACGGCCAAGGTCGAGGTTTGATCCGGCGTAGAGCATCGCGTCGGCTCCAGAGTCGAGCACTCTCTCGGTGATGTCCCCGATCTGGCCTGTCCTGGTCAGGCTCGCACCGCCTTCGATTCGGATCCCTGTGATCTTCGCGATCTTTTCGAAGCGGTAGCGAAGCCCGCGTCCGTAGGTGCTTCCGTCATCGACCACGAAGATTTCGTCTACGTCTTCCTCTTCCATGAAGAGTGCGAGCGCAGCTGCCTGGACGTTGTCGTTGGGGACTACGCGGCCGAAGGTCCGGATCCCGGTCGGTCTCAACCGCTCCCCTGTTTCGGGGGTCGGGATGGTCAGCTTGACCGCAGTCGAGCCGGAGCTCACCTGAAGGATCCCGGCCCGGTTGAGGATCGGCATGGCTACCTCGGTTCCGCCGGAATCGAATTCACCGATGTACGCGACGGCGGAGTCGTCCCCGGCGGCTTTGCGGGCGTTCCGGCGTACCAGTCCCTCAAGCCAGTTGCCGTCATCATCGGCGTCGTTCAGGCCGACCACCTCGATTCTGGCCGGCCCGATCCGTCCGCCCATGTCCTCCACTGCGATTTCCACCGCGCGAAGGAAGTCCTGGCCACCCCGTTCGCCCTTCAGCGGCTGGCTGACGTAGATCCTGAGCTCGCGCGTCGTTTCGTTGTCGTTGTCATTCCCGCAGCCAGCCAGGACCGACGCCATCAGGGCGAGGCAAAGAGCGGCTACTGATACGGCCCGGGACGAAACGGAGGACTTCAAGGGTCATGACTATTCCAGTTCAGCGCCGGAAATGCCGGCCATCCGGCTGAAGCATGGAACTTCCCGGCTGGACGCAAGGTACGGGGGCCGGGCCGGATGGTTCGGCCCCCGTCCATCCTCATTCCCCTCGTTTGACAGGAAAGCCGATGACTCAAAAAAACGCCTTCACCCCGGATTCACACCGAATGTCGTCGCGAATGTCGGAAACCCGAGGCGGGACAGCCGCGCCCTGAGGCTGGCGTCCGGCATTGCCGATGGCCTCGCCGTCCAGCTCGGCGAAGCACCGGCAGTAGCAATCGACCTCGTCGATCTGCCACTTCAAGACGGTCGTTTCGAGCCCTGGTTGAGCGAACTGGTCCAGTTCGCCACAGTGGTCATAGCTGCGAGCCCGACAGTGATGGGGAGCTACGCGGGACTACTCAAGATCTTCCTCGACGGGCTGCCGGAAGCCGCCCTGCTGGACAAGACCGGAATCCCTCTGATGATCGCCCGGCAGGCCCGTCACGCGATGGCGGCCGACATACATCTGCGGCCTGCGTTGCTGGAGATGGGCGCAAGCTGCCCCACGCCTTCCCTGGTCGCGCTGGAATCGGAACTGGCTTCGCTCGGCAGTGACGGTCTGGTCACTGCATGGCTCGAGCGAAGCGGAAGCTGGCTGGCAGGGATAACAGCCTGACAGTCAGGCAAACGACAGTTCAACAGCTTGGCAGCCGGGGGCAAACGCCCGACCCCGGTGCCCTGAGCCCTTCACTGGTCTTTCTAACGCTTGCGAATCAGTAGCCAGGAGGTCGCGTTTCGCGTTTGGGCATTGCCCGACCTGAGCTTGAACCGGAACTTCGCCTTGCGCCCCGGCGCCTTTCCATAGACCCGGGTCCTGAACTTGCGGGTCTTTGACTTCCCGGCCGGGATCGCGCCGAAGGAACCGCAGCGCCAGCGGACGAGCAGGCCGACACCCGGGCCACTCATGCAGACGCGGGTAGCGGTTGCCTCAGACTCGCCGGTATTCCGTACCTTGACCGTGAATCTGATCCGCTTGCCCGGCTTCACACGCCGATGCTTGGGTGAAACAGTGAGCTTCAGGTCAGGATTTCCGACCGGCCCTGGAGTTATCGCTATCGGCACGCTCTCGTCGACGGTTCTGGTCAGGGTGATCGAACTCGGGCCGAGATTCACATTGTCAAGGTTCGCCAACAGCGCGGCGATGTCCAGTCCGCCGAGGTCAAGGCCTCCCGGCAGCAGTCCTCCGAGCGCGCCCTGAAGCAGGGTGGGTGCGTAGTCACGCACCATCTGGCAGGCATCGAGGAAGCCGAGGATCTTGGTCCGGCCGGCAAAAGGTCCAAGTTTCGCCCACTCGGCGGTTATCGCTCCGGGTCCCGCGGTGCCCTTGAGGAACGGAGCACCGGCACCAAGAGTATTGGTGCCGGTCGTGAAGGTCACGTCCATCGGGGCGAACCCGCAAGTCAAATCGCCGATGCCCCCGATCAGCCCGGAAAGCGGTCCGAGCTGGCTGCCGAGATCGATTCCCAACCCCTTCAGGGATCCCATGAGGTCGGCCATGTTCACGGAGATCCAGATCCCTGCCTTGGCCGGAATGACCAGTTCACCGGTCGTTTCGTTGAAGGTACCGGTCGCGTCGTCCTCGATTGCCATGTAGGCGCTAAGCGCGACAGGTTCCTTGATCCCGACAGCCGGGAACTTGAAATTGTCCTTGGGGATGGTGACTGTGCCCCGGTCGTCGATCGTGCCTTCAATCGAGGCGGTCGATGCGAGCTGATCGAGCGGAAGCTCCTGAAGCATGCCGATCTGCATCCGGCTCTGGTTGAAGTCGATCTTGAATGGCTTCGTCGCGGCATCCGACCTTGACGGTGCAACGGCCAGCCCGAGTACCGCCAGTACGGCGAGCAAGAGTCCGGCGGCGAACACTCTCAATTGAATGGGCAAACGCACAAGTTCCACTGTCTTCTCCCTTTTCTCCCGCCCTGAGCCGGGCATTTCCCTGCTGCCGGACCGATACGGCAACTCCCACACTATAGAGGCGGGTACTACCTTGAGGGAACCGAAGGTATCCGCCCGAGGCTCGGGTCGGCAGAAGCGGCTGTCTACGATTGGAAGGGTCCGCAGCGGATGCCAGGCCCCCGACCCGAAGCGAGGAATTCAAATGAGTACGGCCCAGTTCGAAAAGGAAACCGATGAGAACGGCGCATTCGTCCGACAGACCAGTGCGTTCCGGGGTGAGGTCACGGCGGACGGCTCCTCGGGTTTCAAGGCAGAGACCGGGCGCTACCACCTCTATGTCTCATATGCCTGCCCCTGGGCTTCCCGGGCCATCATCTATCGCAAGCTGAAGGGCCTCGAAGACGTGATCACCATGACGGTGGTCGACCCGGTCAGGGATGAGAAGGGGTGGAGATTTCTCCCCGGGGATCCCGACCCGGTCAATGGCTTCGAATATCTGAGCGAGGCCTATCTGATGACCGATCCGGACTTCAGTGACCGAGTCACGGTGCCGCTCCTCTGGGACAAGAAGACCAGCCAGGCAGTCAATAACGAGAGCAGCGAAGTAATCCGGATGTTGAACACGGAGTTCAACGAGTGGGCGGAGAATCCCGAACTGGATCTGTACCCCCTTGCTCTCAGGCCCGAGATCGACCGGCTCAATGATCTGATCTACAGGTCGATCAACAACGGGGTGTACCGGGCCGGATTCGCTTCTACCCAGAGTGCGTACGAATCGGCCTTCGTGGAGCTGTTCGAGGCTCTCGACCAGATCGACGATCTGCTTGCCGAAAAGCGCTACCTGACCGGAAGCGAGATCACTGAGGCGGACTGGCGCCTGTTCGTCACGCTGATCCGTTTTGACGCTGTTTACGTCGGTCACTTCAAGTGCAACCAGCGGCGGATCGCGGATTACGACAACCTTGCCGGCTATCTGCGTGACCTCTACCAGCAGCCGGGGATCGCCGACACGGTCAACATTGATCACATAAAGCGGCACTACTACGTCACCCATCCGAAGATCAATCCGACCAGGGTGGTCCCGATGGGCCCTGTTCTCGATTTTGAGAGCGACCCGGAGCGCAGTCACCTCTGAGCCAGCCCGGAAAGGCCCAACCCTTGAGAAAACCGGATAACAAACCGCCTCGCTGGCACTGGTTCCTGCCGACATCGGGCGATGGTCGCAACGTGACGAATGTGATCGATCGTCTCGGCCAGACCTCAATGCCGCGCCCGGCCGATGTCGGGTATCTGGCCGAGGTAGCCAGGGCAGCCGAACGCGCAGGCTTTGAGGCGGTGCTGACACCAACCGGTTCCGGCTGCGAGGACGCCTGGGTCACCTGCGCCTCGGTCGCCCAGCACACCGAAAAGCTCAAGTTCATCGTGGCCTTCCGGCCGGATGCGGTCGCTCCCGCCTGGGCGGCCCATCAAGCCGCCTCGTTTCAGCGACTGACCGATGGCCGCCTGTTGATCAACGTCGTCACTGGCGGCGACCCGGTCGAGCAGAAGTCCTTTGGAGACCATCTCGACAAGGAAACCCGCTATCGCCGGACCTCTGAGTTCCTTGATGTTGTCAAACGATCCTGGTCCGGCGAGTTGTTCGACCATGAGGGCGAGTTCTTTCACCTCGATCAGGCCGGTCTGAGAATCGGTCTTGAGGAAATCGGGATACCCCGGGTCTATTTCGGGGGTGCTTCTCCACCGGCGCTGGAGGTTGCGGCGCACCATGCCGATACCTGGCTGACCTGGGGCGAACCGGTCGGGACGGTTGGCGAAAGAGTGGAGGTTGTCAGGGAGAGAGCCGAATCAGCGGGTCGCTCAATAAGTTGCGGCCTGCGGATCCACGTCATCAGTCGCGACACCGAGGACGAGGCCTGGCTGGAGGCTGAGCGGATTCTGGAATCAATTGATCCGGAACAGGTCAAGGCGGCTCGGGAAAAATTCTCCCGGATGGAATCAACCGCCCAGGCCCGGATGACCGAACTCAGCCACAACACGAACGGGGACGGGATCGACCGTGACTCACTTGTGATCGCTCCCAACCTGTGGGCCGGGGTCGGACTGGTCAGGGAAGGCGCCGGAACCGCAATCGTAGGAAGCCACGAACAGGTCGCCATGCGCCTGCTCGAATACCGCGATGTCGGTATCGACGAGTTCATCCTTTCCGGCTATCCGCACTTGGAGGAAGCACTCAACTT
The DNA here is from genome assembly GCA_020438345.1 of Solirubrobacterales bacterium. Classification (GTDB taxonomy): domain Bacteria; phylum Actinomycetota; class Thermoleophilia; order Solirubrobacterales; family 70-9; genus 67-14. The sequence goes on from JAGQUU010000063.1 coordinate 5,381, forward strand.
TGGTGAGAACGTGCGCCCGTTGCTTGATGCGGCTGCATCAGAAGTTGCCGCCTGAGCGGCAGGGCTTCCGAACGGGTCGTTTCACTCTCAGAAACCCTCACGTTTACGAAATCCGTTGTTTTTCGTATACTGCCCGGACAGGGAGCGGAAGATGACCTCTTCCGGGGAGCCGATGAAAGTGCTCTCATCGCTCAGAAATCAGGATGGAGGAACGCAGCATGCGCAGCATTCGGGTGTATCTGGCCGCATTGGCCGTGGTAGTCGCAGGACTGGTCTTGATGGGGGGAACGGCCGCCACCGCGGTTGCGAAGCCGAATGGTGCCAGCAAGGGCAAGAAGGCAAAGAAGCCCTCCAAGCCGAAGCTCAAGAAAGCCCCGAAGATCACCTCGGTCGCTCCTTACACCGCTCAGGGAAGCGTCGGTGACGCATACGTCAGAAACGCAACGCCGGGCGTCAAGCTGCTCCTGGTCAACACTGAGAACAGGATCGTCAGGACCGGGGTAGCCGATTCCTTCGGATCAAAGATCTTCTACGACGTCAAGCCGGGCGCGACCTACACGGTGCGTACCCCGGAGGGCAGTGGTGCGCAGGGCACCAGCTCGTTCAAGGTCCTCAAGCCGGGTGTCAATCCGCCGCAGTCGTTCTATGACGGAAAGAAACTTGAACCGGGTCTGAACTACGTGACCATGCGAGATGGCACCGAACTGGCAATGACGGTCCGGCTGCCGATGGGCAAGACCCTCGCCGAGGGCCCGTTCCCGACCTTCATCGAGTACTCCGGGTACCAGACCGCGGCACCGCATGACCTCCTCAATGCGATCATCGCGGACCTGACCGGCAGCGGCGGGACCAGCGATCCGCTGGCTCCGGCAACTTCAACCGCGGTCGGGTCAGTGGTCGGACCGCTGCTCGACTTCGCGGTTGTCAGTGTTCAGATGCGCGGCTCCGGCTGCTCGGGTGGTGCCTTCGACCTGTTCGGCTGGCCGACCACCTATGACGGCTACGACGCGATTGAGACGGTCGCCGCCCAGAACTGGGTCGAGGGTGACGTCAGCATGGGCGGTATCTCTTTCTCGGGGATCTCCCAGCTCTTCACGGCCGGTACCCAGCCGCCGCACCTTGCGGCTGTTTCACCACTTTCCGTCACCGATGACATTTACTACGGCACCGGCTTCCCGGGTGGCATCTTCAACAACGGGTTCGCCTACAGCTGGATCGGTGAACGCGCCCAGGATGCCGAGGCCGCTCCCACCGGGGGGCAGCCGTGGGCCAGGATCATGGCCAGCACCGGCGACCCCGATATCGGGGACCCGGGACTGCGTGAATCGCAGAAGCAGCACTGCATCGACAACCAGACGATGCGCCTCCAGACTCGCGATTTCAACAAGGAAATCGTGAACAACCCTTACCGGACAGAATCGCTGTTCACCAAGCGCTCACCGGGCGCATGGGTGAAGAACATCGATGTCCCGGTGTACTGGGTAGGCGCATTTCAGGATGAGCAGACCGGCGGCCACTGGGTCGAGGCTGTGAAGAACCTGTCGAAGAAGAACAAGGACGTCTGGATCACGATGCAGAACGGCGTTCACGTGGACGCGCTCGGCCCGAGCACGATCACCCGCTGGGCCGAGTTCATGAACCTGTTCACCGGCAATGGCCGAATCCCGCAGGTTCCGGACCTGGTCCTCGCGGTCGGTTCGAGCCTCTACGACTTCCTGGCTGATGCCGGGGCGCTGCCGATCACGCAGTCGCGCTGGGCGAGCCTGCCGAATACTCCGGCCAACGTCGAACTCGCCAAGTCCGAGTTCCGAAAAGATCCGAGGATCCGGATCTTGATGGACAACGGTGCCGCGATCCCCGGTGATCCGGGTGCGATCGGCGCTGCCTGGGAGACCGGGTTCTCCAACTGGCCGATCGCATCGACCAAGCCGACTGCCTTCTACATGGGCAAGGGCGGGTCCCTGACCTCGAAGAAGGCCAGGAAGGGCAGCTCGGTCAGCTACACGTCTGACCCGAGTGCCCGCCCGGCCAAGACTCTGGGTGCGAATGCACAGGGCGACTCCTGGCTGGCGCAGCCTCCTTATGACTGGCAGCCGATTGCGGCTGGCAAGGGGCTTGGCTTCATTTCCCAGCCGATGACCAGCGACCTGTTCATGGCTGGTGCTTCTTCTGTCGACCTGTATCTGAAGTCGAACAAGCGGAACACCGACATTCAGGTCACTTTGACCGAGGTCCGCCCGGACGGCAATGAGACATACATCCAGAACGGATGGCTGCGCGCGACGCACCGGAAGATCGACAAGAAGCAGTCAACCGCGAACGATCCGATTCAGACCTGGCTCAAGAAGGACGGAGCCCCGTTGAAGAAGGGCAAGTACAACTACACCCGGATTCAGATCTACCCGGCCGCGCATGTGTTCCGGGCGGGTTCGAGGATTCGCCTGAATATCCAGGCACCGGGAGGTGACCGGACGATCTGGAACTTCGACACGATCGAGAAGGGTCAGACCCGAAACACGATTGGTCTCGGCGGCGCGATTCCGTCGAAGCTTGTGTTGCCGGTGATCCCGGGCCAGACGGCTCAGGGTACGCCGCTGCCGGCTCCGACCGCGCTCCGCGGCGAGCCCAGCCGGGTATTTACCCCCGCCACCAACGGCGGCTGAGGTGACAGTCCGTTCATAAAGAACATGATGTTCTGAACGGACGGCAGGGAGGTATCGGAAGGGCCGCCATCGGGCGGCCCTTCCCTATTGCATCGCGTTCGCTTGTGACCCTGGCGTCCGCCAGTCCACTGCCAGTCACCTGTCCGGCCAGGCTTGGCATGCTTTGTCCATGGCGAAGAAACGCAAGCCGAAACGTCGGGAGCGGGAAAGAGTTCCTGAATCCAGCTATACCGACCGTGAAGGCAACACCTTGGTCCTGCGGGATTTCCTTAGCGACTCCTCGATCGCCAAGGTGAACGAGCAGATCAACAACCAGGCCTATTCCGTCGATGACGTCTGGCAACGCAGGACCGAGCTGATCTTCGAGCGGCTGACTGTCTCCTGGGAAATCGCCGGGTTGCCCCTCGATGACCAGAAGATGCTGCTCGGCCGCTACCGGATGGCCGACCCGGAGACCCGGCGCTGGGTTCGAGAGACCCTTGACAGGCACGTCCGGAAGCACATCCCCGGCCTGGCCTGATCATGAGCGCCAGCCAGGCTTGGCCAGGCCGGGCTCCGGTGTTGATCGGCGATAGAAAGCCCGCGGGACTCAGGGCTTCAGGCGGTATCCACTGCTGAAGAGAATCTGGGCCCAGGCCAGCAGTGCGAATGTGATCGCCCCGACCACTCCGAGTGAAAGCCACGGGGAGACATCGGCCGAGCCGAGAAAGCCGAAGCGGATCGCCTCGACCACATAGAAGAGCGGGTTCAGATGCGAAATCTGTTCCCAGGGGCTGCCCAGCCGGCTGACCGAGTAAAAGACGCCACCGAGAAAGATCAGCGGCAGAATCACAATGTTGTTGATGAACGACTGGTTGTCCCAGGACTGGGCATAGATACCCACGATGATCCCCAAAGCCCCGAACCCGGCGATGGTCAGTACCACCGCCAGAACCAGTTCGAGGGGCCGTTCCAGTGGCGCTCCGGTGAGCGGCAAGGCCAGGCCGGCAAGTACCACACCGATGATCAGGGCGCGCATCGCTCCGCCCGCCAGATAGCCGAGATGGACCTGCCAGGCACTCATCGGGGCCGAAAGGATGTCATCGAGGTAGCGGTCGTTGCGGGCCTGGAAGATCGTGCTCGAGTTGTTTGAATACGCGGACTGGGCCATGGCCATCGCGATAAGTCCAGGCACGATGAAGATCTGGTACTCGAAGCCGTTCACTTCGGCGATGCTGTTCCCGAGGGAAAGCCCGAAGACGATAATGAACAGCAGCGAGGAGATCACCGGGGCAAGGATGGTCTGCTTCCAGAGCTTCAGGACCCTGTGGCATTCCCGCCGGGTCAGCCACGCAAGTCCTCTCCAGGGATGAGGCTCGACATCAACCGGCGGCAGAGGGTTCAAGAACTCTGCTCCGGGTCGCTGCCAGACGATTCGGAACCGTTGACCTCTCGCTCGGTCATTGCGGCTCTCCCCCCTGCCACGGTCCTCAGGTACACCTCTTCCAGACTGTTGACCCCATGGGCCAGCTTCAGGCCTTCCGACGTGTCCCGGGCAACGATCCGTCCATCGCTGATCAGCGCGATCTCGTCGCAGAGAGCTTCTGCTTCTTCGAGGTAGTGGGTGGTGAGCAGAATCGTCGTTCCCTGCGCGTGAAGCGCGCGGATGTACTGCCACAGCTCATGCCTCAGCTCAAGATCCACGCCGGCCGTGGGCTCGTCGAGGATGACCAGGCGGGGCCGGTGAAGCAGGGCCCGGGCAAGGAGAAGCCGCCGGCGCATGCCGCCTGAGAGTTTCGGTGCCTCGACATCGCGCTTGGCCCGCAGGTCAAAAGCGTCGATCATCTGTTCGGCTCGTTCGGCAGCTTCCCGGCCGCCCATTCCGTAGTACCCACCGTGGTAAAGCAGGGTTTCGAAGACTGTGAGGAACTTGTCGAGGTTGGGCTCCTGTTCGGCTATCCCGATCATGCGGCGGGCCGCCATCCCGTTCCCGGGCTGGCCGAAGACAGTTATCTCGCCCGACGTCATCCGGATCAGATTGCATACGGCGCCGATCAGGGTGGTCTTGCCCGCCCCATTCGGGCCAAGCAGACCGAAAAAGCTGCCCGCCGGGATGTCGAGGTCGAGATCCTCCAGGGCGAGAGTTCCATCTGCGTAGCGTTTGGTCAGTCCCCGGACCGAGAGAGCTGCCGACGATCCGGCTCTTGGCGCAGGGGTGGTGACTGTCGCGGGTTGGCTCATCGGTGACAATGCAACCATGAGCGCACTTTCGGGCGTAATCGTGGCTGATTTCAGCCGGGTCCTGGCCGGTCCCCTCGCGGCAATGAACCTTGGTGATCTCGGGGCCAATGTGATCAAGGTGGAACCCCCGGGAGGTGACGAGACGCGCTCCTGGCAGCCACCGGTGGACGATCAGGGGAGGTCAACCTACTTCCAGACGGTGAATCGCAACAAGCGTTCGGTCACTCTGGATCTCAAGAATGAAAGTGACCGAGCCCTCGCCTTCGAGCTCGCGATGAGAGCGGATGTGTTGATCGAGAACTTCAGACCGGGCACGATGGCCCGATTCGGCCTCGACTGGGAAAGCGTCCATTCCGCCCATCCGACGCTTGTTTACTGCTCTATCACCGGGTTCGGTGAAGGGGCCGGAGCGGAAATGCCTGGCTATGACCCGCTGATCCAGGCGCTCAGCGGAATGATGTCGGTGACCGGTCCGCCAGACGGTGAAGCCAGCAAGGTTGGTGTGGCCCTGGTCGATGTGATCGCCGGGCTCAACGCGACAGCCGGCATCCTCGCTGCGCTGCATGATCGAAAGACCCTGCGTGAGGGCCAGCGGGTTGAAGTCAACCTGCTCTCATCTGCCCTGGCTGCTCTCGCCAACCAGAGTTCCGCGTTCCTCAATACCGGTCACTCACCCGGACGGCTGGGCAACGTCCATCCGAGCATCGAACCGTTCTCCACATTTTCAACGGCAACCGGGCCGATCATGATCTGCGCCGGCAACGATCGCCAGTTCTGTCAGCTGGTGGTGACTATCGGCGCGCCGACCCTGGCTGAGGACCCTCGTTTCACAAGCAACCAGAAACGGGTCGAAAACCGGGACGCACTTCGGAGCGAACTCGATCAGCGCCTCTGCCTCGATTCCGTTGAGTACTGGTCCGAAGCCCTGAACGAGGCCGGTGTGCCGGCCGGTCCGGTGAATGACATCGGTGCCGGATTCGGGCTCGCCGAGTCGCTCGGGCTGGACCCGGTAGCGGAGATTGATGGTGCCCGAACCACCTCGTCGCCGATCGGCCTCTCGGCAAGCCCGGCCGAAGTCCGGCTGGCACCTCCCGGGCTGGACGATCACGGAGTCGAGATTCGGGAGTGGCTCAGGGCTCCCCGGGATCCCGCCGAAGCAGCCGACCAGAACTGACTGCGGATAAATACCGAACCGGGGCCGGACGACTGGACCCGGCACCTCCCGGACGGGATGATGCGGAACGTGACTGCCCTCGAAGGACTCCTCATAGCGGATTTCAGCCGGGTTCTGGCCGGCCCTCTTGTCTCAATGACCCTGGCTGATTTCGGGGCTGATGTGATCAAGGTGGAGCCACCTGGCGGCGATGAGACCCGAGACTGGTCACCGCCGGTGGACAATGAAGGGCGCGCGACATTTTTTCTTGCCGTCAACCGGAACAAGCGGTCGGTCGAACTGAACCTGAAGGACCCGGAGGACCTGACCCTCGCGCGGGAACTGGTGCGGCGAGCAGATGTGCTGATCGAGAACTTCCGGCCCGGAACAATGGACCGGCTCGGTCTCGGATATGACGAGATGTCGGATTCAAACCCTGGTCTGGTCTACTGCTCGATCAGCGGCTTTGGGTCAAAGGGCGGGGCTGGACTGCCCGGCTATGACCCGCTGGTTCAGGCGATGAGCGGAATGATGTCGGTGACGGGTCCCGTGGAAGGGGATCCGAGCAAGGTCGGGGTGGCCCTGGTCGACGTGATTGCCGGACTGAACGCGACCGTCGGCGTGCTGGTCGCCCTGGAGGAAAGACGGAAGTCCGGGCTCGGTCAGAAGGTGGAATCCAATCTCCTTGGTTCAGCTCTGGCTGCCCTGGAAAACCAGGCTGCCGCCTGGCTCAACACCGGGGTGTTGCCGGTCCGGCTTGGAAACATCCATCCGAGCATCGAACCGTTTACCACCTTCACTGCAGCTGACGGCCCGGTAATGATCTGTGTCGGCAACGAACACCAGTTCCGAAGCCTCTGCGAGGTCCTGGGTGAGCCGGAACTCGCCGATGACCCCCGTTACGCCGACAACCCCGACCGGGTGGAAAACCGGGTCGAGCTGGAAGCGGAACTCAATCTGCTTTTCGCCGCCCGACCGGTCGGGGAATGGGTGGATGCCCTCCATGAGGCCGGAGTGCCGGCCGGTCCGGTGAACACGATCGAAGGTGGCTTCGCCGTGGCCGAAGAGCTGGGTCTGGACCCGATTGATGAAATCGACGGGGTTCGTACACCGGCCTCGCCGATCCTCCTTGACCGTACCCCGGCCGAAACACGTCTTCCACCCCCGGCCGAGGACGCCCACGGGGAAGAGATCCGTGACTGGCTGAAGTCAGGCTGAACAGAACTTCATGGCACACTTGTGTCGTGGACCTCGAATCGCTTGAAGAAACCATGGCCGGCCTCGGTCAGCCTTCCTACCGGACCGGACAGGTCTGGGAGTGGCTGGCGCGTGGCGCCGGATCGTTCGAGGAAATGACCAATCTTCCATCCGGCCTGCGGGGAGAACTCACCGAGAAGCTGCCGATATCCACGCTCGCTGTGGACGCTTCGGCAAAGTCGGTTGATGGGACCGAGAAGGCACTTTTCATGACCGCCGACAACCGTCCCGTAGAAGCGGTGCTGATGCGCTACCGCGACGGCCGTCGTTCGCTCTGCCTGTCCAGCCAGTCCGGCTGTCCCCTTACCTGCACCTTCTGCGCGACCGGAACAATGAAGTTCGGACGCAACCTGACTGAATCGGAAATTCTCGATCAGGCTCTTCACTTTCGCCGGATCGAACCGGTCAATCACACGGTGTTCATGGGAATGGGCGAGCCGATGATGAATCTCGACAATGTGCTTGCGGTATGTGAGCGTCTGCCCGCGATCGGGATTGCCAATTCACACACAACCGTTTCAACGGTCGGCTGGCTCCCGGGAATCGTCCGGATGACCAACGAAGGTCCTGCGGTCCGCCTTGCGCTCTCTCTCCACGCACCGAATGATCGCCTGCGTTCAGAAATCATGCCGGTCAACGACCGGTATCCGATGGAGGAAGTAGTCGCCGCCTGCCGCGAGTGGCGGCACACCCGCAAACGCAAAGTCTTTATCGAGTATCTGATGCTGGACGGGGTAAACGATTCGGTTGAGATCGCCCATGAACTGGCTGATCTGCTGCTGCCGAAGAATGATTTCAAGGTGAATCTGATCCCCTACAACCCGTCAGGCACCGGCTACCAGGGCTCCCCCCGCGCAGTGATCGACCGGTTCCGGGAAACGCTGATCACCCGTGGGGTCCACGCCACGGTCCGTCTGACCCGCGGCCGTGACATCGATGCTGCCTGCGGTCAGTTGGCCGCCAAGGCGGCCAACGGGGGATAGGCAAACCGGGCAGGCCCGATCGGCGATCGCTGAAAAGCCCACCCCCACCCACTCGACGCAAGAAACGCTCGAGCGGGACTACATCCGGTGGTTCTTCTAGGCAGGTTCGCCGGAGCCGAAACGTTCGCGGCTCAGCTCCAGAACTTCCAGAGCGGACTCGAGCGGGTACCAGCCGTCGACCTCTACATGTTTCCCTTCAGGCTGCTTGTAGACGGCGAAGAAATGGGAGATCTCTTCCTTGAGCTGATTCGAGAGTTCATCCAGGGATGAGATGTAGTTCCAGTTCGGGTCATCGGCCGGGACGCAGAGGATCTTGTCGTCCAGTTCGCCGTCATCGGTCATCCGGAAAAGACCGAGCGGAATCGAAGGGATGATGCAACCCGGAAAAGTCGGCTCCGAAACACAGACCATGGCGTCAAGCGGGTCGCCATCGGCACCCAGCGTATTCGGCACCATGCCGTAGTCAACGGGATAAACCATTGAAGAGAAAAGGAAACGATCGAGCTTGATCGCGCCCAGTTCAGAGTCGTATTCGTACTTGTTGCGGGAGCCCTTGGGGACTTCAACCAGGATGTTCAAGAACACAGACATATCCGGGAAATCCTACTTGTGAAGCACGTCTCAGGGTCGCGTGGCGTTGAAGGTCCGAATTCGCGGCTGATCCTCAGCCACCGAGCAGCATGTGCTTCCGGGCATCATCAGTCGGTCGCCAGGGGCTGTCCCACTCACAAACGCCCTTGACCAGACGGTTGGCAGCTTCCGGGCCCCAACTGCCGATCTCGTACGGCTCTACCGGGGGTGGATTGTCAAGCAGGGGCTCCACGATCCGCCAGGTTTCCTCGACCATGCTGAATTTGGTGAAGAGGTCATAGCGCCCGTGGATCGCATCATCGAGCAGGCGTTCATACGGTTCTGGTTCGGCACCGGGTTCCTTCTCGAACAGCACGTCGAGATCGGCTTCCTCGAAGTCCTCGACTCCGGCCGCCTTCGCCACGAAACCCATCCTTGCGCCGGGCACGGGGTCAATCCGGACCACCATCTGGTTTCGGGGTGGCTTGTGGGACTTCATGCCGACACCGGTATGTGGAGGACGGTTGAAAACGACCCGGACCTCGGTGTGCTTGACCGGCAGATTCTTGCCGGTCCGCAGGTAGAAGGGAACACCCGACCAGCGCCAGTTGTCGATAGCGAGTTCCAGGGCGGCATAGGTTTCGACCTGGGAGTCATCAGCCACATCGGGAATATCCCGGTAGCCGATGTACTGACCGCGAATGCATCTTTCCGGGTCGGCGGAGCGGATGGCCTCGAAGAGCTCCAGTTTCTTGGCCCGGATCGAGTCATGCTGGTTTGCGTTCGGCGGTTCCATCGCCAGCAATGCGAGTACCTGCAGCATGTGGTTCTGGACCACATCACGGATAGCCCCTACGCCCTCGTAGAAGCGGCCGCGGTCCTCGACCCCGAAGTTCTCGCTCATTGTCATCTGCACATAGGAGACGTAATTCCTGTTCCAGACGGGTTCGAGCAGGGCGTTGGCGAAACGCAGGTAGGTGATGTCCATCACCGGTTCCTTGCCGAGGTAATGGTCGATCCGGAGGATCTGGCTTTCCTTCAGCACCTGAGTCAGGTCGGTCTGAAGCGCCCTCGCTGACTTTGAGTCATGGCCGAACGGCTTCTCGAGGATCACCCGGGCATTCGCGGTGAGTCCGGCGCGTGCTAGGCCGTGAATTACGCCCGAGAAGAGCGGCGGCGGGACCTCGAGATAAAAGAGCGGCTGATGGCAATCGGTCAGTTCGCCGGCAAGTCTCTGGTAGAGCGAGTCGTCATCGAAGTTCCCGTTGACGAAGCGCATCCGGTCGGCGAGTCTCTGGAACGTCTCTCGGTCAAAATCGTCAACCGAACCCCGGATCGATTCCTCCGCACGCTTCTTCATCGTTTCGTGGTGCCAGTCCTGATTTCGGCCCACGCCGATGATCGGACAGTCAAGCTTGCCTCGCAACTCAAGCCGGTAGAGGGCCCGGAAAGTCATCTTTTTCGCAAGATCCCCGGTGATGCCGAAAATGACCAGCGCGTCAGTGTCTACCCGTTCGGTGCTCTTGTTCATGGTGGGGAGCGTACCCGCCCCGCGGCAGGCCGGGCCTGATTTCCGCGCATTTTTCACCGGGAAATCATGTCGGACGCCTGCCGTTGGCCTCAACTCGACTCTGAGTTCTGGCCATGCTTGTTGCCCGGGTTCTAATATGGCGGAATGGAAATCGGGATCGTCGGGCTTGGACGTATGGGGGCGAATATTGCTCGGAGACTGATGCGAGACGGACACAGGTGCGTCGTCTATGACGTGAACCCTTCGGTAGCAGAGGGCCTGGCGGGTGAAGGTGCCGACCCGGCGTCCGACCTGGCCGAGCTTGCCTCGAAACTAGCGGCGCCCCGTGCGGTCTGGATCATGGTCCCGGCCGGCGAGATAACCCGTGACACCATCCGCAAGGTGGCAGCCGAACTCGAACCCGGTGACGCGATCATCGATGGCGGCAACACCTACTACCGGGATGACATTCATTTTGCGGCGGAACTGGGCAAGGAAGGGATTGACCATCTCGACTGCGGGACCTCCGGCGGGGTTTTCGGACTCGAACGCGGCTACTGCCTGATGATCGGCGGACCGGAAGCGGCATACAGGCGACTGGAACCGATCTTTGCAACCCTGGCCCCGGGAGTCGGGGAGGCGGAGCGGACACCGGGGCTGGAAGGTGATCCTTCACCAGCCGAGAACGGCTACCTCTACTGCGGACCGGCCGGCGCAGGCCATTTCGTGAAAATGGTCCACAATGGCATTGAATACGGGATGATGGCCGCGATCGCCGAGGGCCTGAATGTGATCAAGGGTGCCAACGCCGGGCTCCGGCAGCGAGACGGCGACGCCGAGACCGCACCGATGGAAAGCCCTGAGTACTACCAGTACGAGATTGATGTGGCACAGGTTGCGGAAGTCTGGCGGCGCGGGAGTGTGGTGGGCTCCTGGCTGCTTGATCTGACAGCAGCAGCGATGGCCGAATCACCCCAACTGGAGGAGTTTTCAGGGCGGGTTTCCGATTCCGGTGAGGGTCGCTGGACCTCAATCGCCGCGATTGACGAAGGCATCCCGACCCCGGTCCTCACCGCCGCTCTCCACGAGCGGTTCTATTCTCGTGGCCTGGGTGATTTCGGGGACAAGGTTCTTTCCGCGATGCGCAAGCAATTCGGCGGACACGATGAAAAGCCCGCGGAGGACAAGGGGGGCTGATTGGTCTCGCGGCTCGTCCCAGACCCCGAATCCGCGGCCGTGGAAGCAGCCCGGATCGTTGAACTTGCCGCCGAAAAAGCGATTGCGGACCGGGGCCGGTTCAACCTTGCCGTAAGCGGCGGCACCACCCCCTGGCGGATGCTTGAGCTCCTGGCCGGCTCCAGCCTGAACTGGAGCCGGACTTCGCTTTTCCAGGTCGACGAGCGGATCGCTCCGACCGGCAGCAGGCAGCGAAACCTCACTCACCTGGTCCTGACGCTTCCGCTTATCTGCCAGGCGGCGATACGCCCGATGCCGGTCGGGGCGGCTGACCTGCCTACCGCCGCCGCGGGGTACGAGTACTCGCTTCCGGACCGGTTCGACTTGATCCATCTCGGACTCGGTCCCGACGGCCACACGGCTTCGCTGATCCCGGACGACCCGATCCTCGAGGTGACGGATCGGCTTGTGGCGATCACCGCCGGTGAATACCAGGGCACCAGGAGGATGTCGCTCACCTACAGGGCGATCAACCGGGCCCGGATGGTGCTTTTCCTGATCACCGGTGACGGCAAGGAGGAGGCCGTGGGGAAGCTCTACGCGGGTGACAAATCGATTCCGGCGGGAAGAGTGGAGAATCCGAACACCACGGTTGTCACCGATATCGATATGCCCGATCGGGAGACCGCCTCTTGAGCAGAATCCGTGACCTGGGCGCCAAGCGTTACGGCCCTCCGCTACTCCTGATCCTCCTTTCGATGATCTTCATCATGGCCGCACCTGCGGGAAAGTGGGCCGAAGTCATCGCTCTGAACCTCCAGGCTTTCGCATTGTTTGCTTCGGTCCGGGCCGCCCGGCCGCACACCCGGGTCCGGGTGGCGGTCGGGGTGCTGTTCGGGATAATCATCGCGGCCTCGTGGGTCGAGGCCCTGCTCACCGTTGATGTCGCCGGGGACTTCGCCCACCTGGCCACATTCCTGCTCGTACTCATCGCCACACCGGTAATCGCCCTGGGTCTGGTCAGGCAGGTCCGGGAAGTCGGCAAGATCACTACCCAGACGATGCTGGGGGTCATCTGCATCTACCTGCTTATGTGCCTCGCCTTCGCTTCGGCTTTCGCCGCGATCTCCTCGATCAGCGGGGATCCTTTCTTCACCCAGGGAGCTTCCTGGGACAAACTGAGCAACTACCTCTATTACAGCCTGACTACCATCACGACGATGGGTATCGGAGACTTGACCCCCGCCACGAGTATCGGCCGTTCGCTGACCGCGGCCGAGGGACTGATCGGTCAGATCTATGTGGTGACCGTGGTCGCGGTGATCGTCGGCAATCTCGGCAGGACCCGAAACGATGGATGACGCACTGCTCGGCCTCAGCATGGTCGTCATCCTGTCGGTGCTGGCCAGGCTGTCTGCAACCTGGATGCGGGTGCCGCCGATCGTTCCGCTTCTCGTGGTTGGTGTGGCGGTTGGTGTTTCCGGCCTTGGGCTGATTGACCCCGGCAAGCTCCTCGGCCCGGCACTTTCCCCGGCAGTTCAGATCGCAGTCGGCATCATCCTTTTCGAGGGGGCACTCGGCCTCAAACGGGAGGAGCTCGGCGACGGCGTTAAAGGAGCAGTCATCCGGTTGATCACAATCGGTGTGATCATCACCTGGTTTCTCGCCACCGTTTCGATCGCCTTGCTTCTGGATGTGCCGCATCCTGTCGCGATCCTGATCGGGGCAACCGTCATCGTCTCCGGACCGACAGTTGTCCTGCCGATTCTCAGCTTCATCGGGCCTACCGCGAAGGTACGAAATGTCCTGAAATGGGAGGGGATCCTGATCGATCCGATCGGGGCGATCATCGCGGTGGTCATATTCGGGTCCTTCGCCAACAGTGGTGGCGGGCAGTTCCACCTCGGGGAGTTGATCGCTTCCCTGGGGGTCGGCGGGGTGGTCGGGGTGATCTGCGCCCTGGCGATGATTCCTATCCTGAAAACCAAACGGCTGGCCGGCCGGGACAAGGTCGCGGCGACCCTGATGATGGTCGTCGCAAGTTTCGCCGCTGCGGATTCCATCCTTTCGGACTCGGGGCTGGTTGCCACGATCGTGATGGGCATCGCCCTCGCCAATCAGCGCCGTGCGAGGATCGATCAGGTAGCGGAGTTCAAGGAAACGCTGGTCCCGATCCTTGTCGGAATCCTTTTTGTGCTGCTGGCGGCGAATGTGGACATGGGCGAGGTCATCGACCTTGGCTGGAAAGCCCTGCTCGTCCTGGCGGTTTTGATCTTCATCGCTCGTCCCCTCGCGGCCCTGACGCTGACCGGCCTTCCGTTCAGCTGGAAGGAGAAGGTCTTCTTCGGCTCGATGGCGCCACGGGGCATCGTCGCTGCCTCGACCGCTTCTGCGTTCGGGCTCGACCTGACCCAGCAGGGTGTGGACGGTGCGGAGATGATCATCCCCGTCACTTTCATGGTCATCATCGGCACGGTCTTTTACTACGCGCTGGTCACCCCGCCACTGGCCCGGATACTCGGAATCTCGAATGAGCACCGCCCGACACTCCTGCTTGTCGGAGCGCCACCCTGGGCGCTAGGTGTCGGTGAGGGGCTGACCCGGGCCGGTGCTGAAGTGATCGTCTGGACGGAATCGGTCGAGGAAGCACAAGCGGCGTCTAGCCATGGGCTGGTGACCTTCGGAGGCCCGATCGACCCGGAGGATCACGGACCGGGTTCACTCCTTGAAGATGTCGCTGCAGTTGCCGTGGTGAGCGATGATGACAGCCTCAATCAGCTGCTTTCGTTTCATCTGGCAGAGGACTTCCATGCGAACCAGGTGTACCGGCGCCGGTCTCCTTCCGACCGGGCTCCGATCGTCAACTCGGAAGCACTTGAGCTTTTCCGTGATGGAGATACCGAATCCTCAATTCAGCGTCGCCTTTCCGACGGCGAACCGGTTTCCGTTCTGGAGCCTGGCGAGACGATTCCGGAGGGTGCCTTTCCGCTGGCAGCCGTAATTCCGCAGTCCGGCACCATGCCCGCCAAGATCCACCTTGCAACCGAGGCATTGCCGGTCAGGCCTGACGGCCGCTCGACCTTGCTCGTGCTCGACGCCCCGGCTTGAGACGGGACGGGCTCAGGCCGCCGCCCGCCGGAACGGAGTTCAGTCTTCCAGCTGTCCGTCGCCCCGGATCGCGTTGAAGTCGGCCGCTTGCTCCATACGCCGCTCCCGGTCGGTTTCGTTTTGCCGGGTTTCTTTCTGGCGGAAGCGACTCGTCGGTACCCGTCGGAAGAAGTCGACCCACTGGTTGCAGATCTCGCTCATTTCGATCCGCTGGCGGCCGATTCCCTTCATTGCGGCGATTCGGCCGAGTTTGGTGGTCCGGGAATAGCCGGTAAGCCGCTGAAGCAGCGAGGCATCCCGAGTTGTGACCGTGAACTTGACCGGGCCGGCTTTCTTCACGATGAACACGCCTGCCGGCCAGAACTGTCCGTTGCTCCCGGTCTCCTGGTTGGAGAGGCGCTGACCGTCCAGGGAGGGCCGGAACTTGCGTTCGAAGCCGTGATCGGTAGTCAACGTGAACCCGATCGGGGTGAAGAACTGGAGCGAAATCCACCAGCGTCCCGGCATCAGGTCAAGAGTGAGACTGGCTGATTCACCACCACCGAGATCGGGTGAAGGGGTCCACTCCGAACGCAGGGCCATGACCGTAGGCGGGAAAATCGTGGCGGTGCCATCTACCTCGGTCGAGAAGTACTGGCCACCTGGCCCGGCGCAGTCCACGAGTCTGGCTGGCAGGGTGCTTTCACTGAGGATTGGCCGGTTCAAGGGTTCCCCGGTCCGCTTCCAGAGGATGTACGAGTTGCTGCGGTCAACCTCTTCGTAGAAAGGCGGCGCTTTGCTCTGGAAGCCAGCCGACGTGGTGATCACGTATTCGAAGTTGTTGAAGGTCTCGGCGTCGAAGGAATCAAAATCGATCACTCCCTGGCCGTTGTCACCCTGGAAAGGCTTGCGTTCATTCTCGATGACCAGCGGGTCCGGGAACTCGTCGAGTGGCACCCCGACCTTTGCCCCGGTGAGGTAATAGGGAGCGAAACGGTCCTGGTCGGCGAAAAGTACGGTCTTGCCTTCCAGCTCTTTTCGGAACTGGCCGAGCTGGCGCGCCTGACCTGGCGGGGAAACAGCGGCATCCCGGAGCACAATCAGACTCGAACCGATCGCCCCCACCACGAAAAGGGCTGCGAGAGTCACCCAGGCACCGAAATCCATGCCCTGGCTGGGTTTCCAGCCACCGGCGGGACCGCTGAGCAGTGCGGTCAGGATCACAACCATGGTTACCGGAGCGGCAATCACCAATGCTTTCGCGAGCGAGTAGTCACCGACCCAGGGGAGGGAAATCGCATACAAAGCAGCGCAGGCCAGGAAGCCAAGCGGGTAGGGAGAACGAGGCTGCTTGCGCCACCACCACAGCGAGACCAGGAGCGCCAGCACGGATATCGCCCCGAGCAGCGCCGGCAGCGGGGTGTCCATGTCGCCGGCCAGGCGGTAATCGGGGGTAAGCCAGATCCCCAGACCTTCCAGCGCCGAAACCGGTCCGAAGGCATCCGATGTGGCTACCTCCGAGAAAGCGTCACCGAAACCGAAGGGACCGAGGAAGGCCAGCACCGCAAGCAGTCCCAGAACAAGCACAGCACCAACGGCGATCAATGGTTTCTTCAGCGAGTTCCAGATCGCGTCCGGCCTCAGCTTCGCCCTGAACGCAGGGTCGCTGAGGAACCAGGCGACCAGGGCTGCGAAAGGCCAGGCGAGGCCAGGGAAGCTGTACGTGAAAATTATCCCCAGCATCAGCAGGATGAGTGGAGTCACCGCCCGGAAGCGGTTTGCTGCGGGCAGCGGTGAGAGACGCGGGAGGGCGATCAGGAAAGCCAGCAGGAACATCGCTGCAGCCAGTTCTTTGAAAGCAGCCTGGGCGTAAAAGGAAACCATCAGGTATGGCAGGCCCACCAGCAGGGCGGCGAGCAGCCGGCGCCAGCGGCCGAGCGGCTCCACTGCAGCCCAGGCGGTCATCACACTGAGCACCGCAATCGCCATGACCTGGCCGATGAAAGCCTTGCCCAGCGAAAGGCCCGGAATGTATGAGATCGCAGCTGTCAGGCCATGTGGCCCGAGCGGATAGCCATCACTTGGTTCCGTGCCGAAACCGGAGCGGAGCCATTCGGTCCAGGCGAGGTGCAGTCCGAGATCGTTGTTGTAGCCCATCCCCAAGAGGCCCCAGTGACCAGTGACCGCAAACGGGATCGACAGCAGAAGGATCGCGATCAGTCCAACCACCCAGAAAAGGGAGGAGGCGGGCAAGTCATCACGGGTGGGGCGTCTCAGCACCCAGATGCTGAACCCGGCCAGCACCACCAGTCCGAGGATCAGGGCGGTGCGGTTGCCGGGAATCCGCGCCAGCAATCCTTCGATCGCCATCAGGGTGGCGAATCCGACCGCCGGTTCGATGCCCCACCATTTCTTCTGGCCGCAGGCACGGGTCACTGCCCGGCCGATCACCAGTGAAGCCGCGGTGATCAGCAGCATTGTGAGCAGGGTTTCAGGCATTCCGGCGGTGAATCTCCTTGATCAGTGGCGGTCGGCGGCGCGCATCAGGACATCGGTCAGGTCATCGCCCTTCAGGGGGTGTTCATGGCCGGCAAGCACGACCTTCGGCTTCAGCCCGGCCAGCTTCCGGACTGATTCCTTGGCCATTTCGTGGTTCCACGCCCAGGCCGGATGCGGCACTGAGGCTTCGCCATCCGGTAGTGGCTTCAGTCTTGCCGAGTCGACAAAGTAGACCGTGTCGCTGACCAACGCGACCTGATCGGATTCACGCCAGAGTCCGATCATGCCCGGGGCGTGTCCGGGGAAGTGGATCACTTTGAACCCGGCGACTTCGTCGCCTTCCTGGAGGGTCCCTGCAATTTCGACCGGGCCACCGTCCCAGCGTCGGAGGAGGAAGGGGTAGATCCATCGCACCGGGGCGAAGGGGAGCTCTTTCAGGTTCATGTACGGCGCGATCGCCCGGTCCGAGGTCGCGTCAGCGACCTCGTCGGGATGGCAGTGGACAGGAACTCCGAGCCCGGGGGCGGTGCCCCGGTGGTCCGCATGGGCATGGCCGAGTACAACCCTTTCGATGCCACCGAACTCCCGGACTACCCTGAGGTTCTCCTTTGTCATCGCGCTGGTGCCCGCATCGAACTGGACTATCTCGCCCCCGGGTCCCCGAACGAAGTAGATGTTCATCGCTTTCTTGAGGTCGCCGGCGAGTAGCCATACGCCGTCGGCAACTTCGACCAGTCCTTCTGGCACTGCTGTCGAGTCGTTCACTTGTTGGCTCCCGTCGTCATGTCGTCCTTCATTCTTCTACGCTCCGGTGTGTGCCGCTCAACTGGAGAATCCTGATGATCGTGATCTGCCTTTTTCTGGTCGCTTCTGTGATCATCGGATCGATACAACTTGCTTCCACCCCGACCGAGCTGTTCGGACCGGGATTCGAGGGTTTGCCGAAGCAGGAGTTTCCCAGATAACTCCGGAGGCGGAGGTAGGATGCCGCTTACGTCCACGAAGATAGGAGACCGATGTCCCTGTTCAAGCGCATAGTTGTTGGTACTGACGGATCAGATTCAGCCCGGGCTGCGATCCGCCAGGCAGCGACGCTGGCCCAGTTGTCCGGCGCGGAGCTGGAAGTCGTGAGCGCCTATGAGCCGGTCCCTTCACGCCGCAGCAAGGACGAAGCAAGCGGTGCCCCGGCCGATGTCTCCCACGAGTTCGGTCCCCGGGAGGATGTCAACTTCGCTCTTGATGGTGCCGCGGCCATAGCGGCCGAGTTCGATGTCGAGATCAAACGTCATGCTCTTGATGGTGATCCCGCCGACGCGATCCTCGGGGTCGCCGAGGACACGGGTGCCGACCTGATCGTGGTGGGCAACAAAGGAATGACGGGTGCCCGTCGTTTCCTGCTCGGGTCAGTGCCGAACAAGGTGTCCCATCACGCGCCCTGCAGCGTCTTCATCGCTCGCACGACCTGAAGTCCAGCGACGCGGCAGGCTCATGAGGGCCGGCTGACCGGTTCCCCGCGAGTCTGGCCCCGCAGTTTCAGCTCGTTTTCACTTTCGGGTTGGTGGCCCGGCCGAGGTTGATGATTCCGGCACCGAAGCCGGAGGCCGGGTCCCCGGCCGCGTAGGCAGGAAGCCGGGCTGTGTCAATCAGCCTGCGGGTAACCCGGCCCGGCCCGGTTCGCTTCCCGAGCACGCCGGAGGCAATCACCGATGCCGCCGCGCCGGCCACATGGGCCGCGGCCATCGAGGTTCCGATCCAGCCTGGTTCGATCCCGAACCAGGTGGGGTCGCGGGCGATCATCCCGAGTTGCATGATTGACCGGTTGCGGGAGATGAAGGGACAGTCCCGGCTGGTTCCGCCACCGGGCGCGGCCAGGTCGATCTCGCTGCTCTGGAAGGTGTAGCTCGCGACGCAGCCGGCTTCGGTGCTGCCGCCGACCGAGATCACTTCGGGTGCGGTGGCTGGCAGCGAGGGGCAGGTTTCATTTCCGCGGTTGCCGGAAGAACCCACGAGAACGACGCCTTTTCGCCAGGCATGCATGAGCGCTTCCTCGACCGGCGGCACCTTGACACCGCAGGCGAAGTTGAGGGACATGGTGATGACCCGCGCGCCGTGGTTCGCGGCCCAGCGGATTCCCGCGGCGATGTCCTCGGTGTTTCCGTCGCCGTTCGCATCCATCACCCGGACGGGGATCAGCTTCGCGCGGTAGGCGATCCCGGTCAAAGCCCGCTTGTTGTCGGTCTGTTCACCGATGGTAGAGGCCACATGGGTACCGTGACCATTCTGGTCAAGGGGGTACGGATCACGGTCGACGAAGTCATAGCCGGGCAGGAAACGGTCTGCGGCGAAGTCCGGACTGCGTTTGAACCTCTGGCCCTTGTTCCGGTAGGCGATACCGGTGTCGAGCACGGCGATCTTCACCCCGGCCGCTCCTGCACGCTTGATCTTGCGGAGGTGCTGCCAGGCCCGAATCACGTTCATTCCGCCTCTCGATTCGGGGCCTGACTGCCTGCTCAAAGGGTTACAGAGGCTGAGGCAGGGAAGGAAGTTCCATTGTTTCGAACGCCAGCCCGAGCGGTTGCCCTTGCGGCCGGGGTTCACCCCGGGATCATTCGGCAACCAGTTCGAAGTGCTGGCGATGTAGTTCGGCGTGGCGTAGCGGACTTTCGGTGAATCCTCGATGTTCATGGCTGCCAGGTGCGGGTCAGCGGCCTCCGGGATCTGGATGGTCGCCGGAGTGGTCTGGCTTTCGTAGGCGACCAGTACCTCCCCGGCCACAGCGACCTGGCCTGTGCTCAGCGTGGTGGTTTCCTGGCCGGATACGACCGCACTTTCCGGTTCCGTAGGTACAGCGGGAGCGGATGAGGGCAGCAGCAGTACGGCCGCGGTTGCTGCGGCCAGCAAGGCGCAGATTGGCGCGAGGCTGAGGTGGGCTGAACGGTTCAAGGGATGGTCCGGAATGTTCCGGCGTATCTAGAACACCGCTTTTGTCTCCGGGTTGCTGGCGGATTGATCAGGACCTTCCCGATGGCTTACTCTGAACCGGTGATTTCCGAACAGGATCCGGGTTTCTCCTCTTCGCCGGAGGCTGATGAAGCCCTGATGCGGATTGCGATTGAGGCAGCCCGGGAGGCCGAGGTCCATGGTGATGTTCCGATTGGTGCGTTGATTGCACGCGGGGGAGAAGTTATCGCCAAAGCCGGGAACCGTCGAGAGATCGACCGTGATCCGACCGCACATGCGGAGCTGATCGCGATTCGCCAGGCGGCCGCGGTCATGGGTGGCTGGAGGCTGCCGGAAACGACCCTCTATGTCACGCTCGAACCCTGTGCGATGTGTGCCGGGGCAATCGTCCTCGCGCGCATACCCCGCGTGGTGTTCGGCGCTTCAGACCCGAAAGCCGGAGCGGCGGGCTCGATCCTGGACGTCCTTGGTGAGGAAGCTCTGAACCACCGTCCCGAAGTTGAGTCAGGACTTTTGGAACGGGAGTGTGGGGACCTGCTCAGGGAGTTCTTCTCGGGCAGACGCAGGCCCTGAGGGGCTTTCCTGGCCGCCGGATTCAGTACCCGGCCATCCTTTGTTGGCTGGGTGGACGGTCCGGCCACAGTGGTCGTCTGTTGCCCGCCGGATAACTCTGCTGAGCACGGAGAGGGTGGGATTCGAACCCACGAGGCGAGAGATCCCGCCCACGCGATTTCCAATCGCGCTCCTTAAGCCGCTCGGACACCTCTCCGGGGAATGGGAAGGCTACCCGAGACGAGCTGCCGAAGGCGCCCCCGTGAGGCCCGAGCCGCTAGCCTTCTGGTTCACCCCCGGAGGGGTGCGAGAGTGGTTGAATCGGGCAGTCTCGAAAACTGTTGTGCCTTTCGGGGTACCGTGGGTTCGAATCCCACCCCCTCCGCTTGACTTGCGCTTCTTGAAGCTTCTTCGAGATGAACGGTTTGAGCAGGCTGTCTGGTCTGCACACCATGAATCAAGAATCGGCGTTCAGCCCCGGATTCCGGGGCTTCTTGCTATCTGGGCCCGTAGCGGTTGTGTATGCCGAGAACGTTGCCGTCGGGGTCCTTGAAATATGCCTGGTTGCAGACACCGCTGTCGATTGTGTCGGTGACAAATTCGACCCCTTTGCTTTCGAGGTCGGCCCGCGAAGCTTCGAAGTCATCTACCCGAAGCACCACGCTGCTGCCACCAGAGGGAGCGAAAGGCATGCCGAAGGCGGACGGGTCCATAACCGCGATGGTCAGGTTCCCGGTTTCGAACTCGAAGGCCGGCATTTCACCCCATTGTCCTGATTCCTCGAGTCCGAGAGTTTCCCGGTAGAAGGTCCTGGCTTTCTCGATGTCCTGGGTTGCAAGGGTCACGAAATCGGTTCCGGTTACGGGCACTTTCACTCCTGTCTTCGGGGTTTCCGGTCTGATGGTAGCGCTGCTTCCTCCGGACGCCCGAGCAGATACGAGCAGACCCCGGTCAGGGTGATCGTCGCAACCACAATCAGGAGTGGCCCCGAATCTTCCGTCACTGAACCGATAAGTCCGCCCGCCAGTCCGCCGACAAGTGCTGCCGGCCAGATCGGTCCTGCCCAGGGCCGGAACATCGCCCGGTTGCGGATCGCGAAGGCGGCGGCAAGCAGGCAGGCGAGAGTGACCAGGGGCATGTTGCCCTTCCAGAGTTGCTGCCAGGCGAGGGTGGTACGCCGCTGAATGTCCTGGAGCAGTCCGTCGCCGCCACCGGAAAGCACGCCGCTGTAGTGACCTTGGCCACCGGCTGTCGCCAGGTCAAGCCCGGCCAGGAGGATCAGGCCCGCTACCGGCGCGGCACAGAGAATCACGACCCGCTTCCAGCCCCAGCGGCCGGGCAGCATCATCATCGCCGCGACAGCGGTGGCCGAGGCGACGATGATCGCCGCCCCGACCCCGGCTCCGAGCCTCCCGGAACCGAGAATGACACCGAGCACAAGGCCGCTGAGCAGGACGATCAGGGCGTTACGACTGGTTTTTGGCCGGCCGCTCAGGATTGCCGCAAGGCCCGCCAGCAGCAGGACCATGAGCGCTGGTTTCAGTTCGTTGCCGATCCCGTAGAAGCGGGAGCCGTAACCGGGATTCGGGCCGAGTATGGACCTGGTGATGAGCTCGGAACCGAGGGCCAGATCGATGGTGATCACGCCGAGACCAATTGCCGCCGGGAGGAGCGTGGCCCGGGGCCAGCGCAGGAGACGGTCCGAGATGACCCCGAGTACCAGTGCGAGACCGGCGATCAGCGCATATTCGGCCTCGGCGGTGGGATTGCCGATCGCGGCGGGCACGAGGATAACGGTCGGAATCCAGAGAATCGAAAGGCCGCCGATGCGCCTCACCGGGGCGGCGATCCTCTCCCGGCCGGCAAATGCCCCGGCTGCCAGGTAGACCAGAAGCCAGGCAACGAAAACGAATGCGATGGCGGTTGTCCGGCGTGGCCCGAGCTCATCGAGCCGGTCACGGAACGGTGTGAGCTCCTCCGGCTGCCGGTCACCTTCGGACCGGAACGCCTTGCCGGTCATTTCGTCCGGAACCGGTATGCCGAGGTGGTCGAGAATCGTAGGGGCGATGTCGATACCGGCGACCAGATTTGGCAGGTTCGTGGTGTCGGAGGTGAGTCCGCCGGCGCTGGTCCCTTCGAGTCCGGCTGTCGCGATCGGCAGCAGGGGAAGGATCGGGGCCAGAGGCGGAGTCTGGGTGGCGATCACCAGCTGGCCGGGCCGTCGCAGCTCAACGATCTGTTCGAGCTCCCTCAAGCCGTCGCGGCCGGGTGATGTGGCCACGACGACCAGTCTGTACCGGTGGGATTGCCTGATCGCCCGGCGCGCCGTGTCGCTGGTGTCGGCCAGGGCCAGTGAGGAGACATACCCGAGCCGGTCGGTGGCGGGAATCACCGTCTCCTGGAGCTTCGTGGCATCACCCACGTAGGCAGCGCCTTCCGGGATCGAACTGGCAAGCAGTCCGGGCTCGATGGTCTGGGGGGCTGTTTCTGCCCGCTCGAGAATTGCCTCCCAGCCTTCTACTGAACCGCTGCCACCGACCATTCGGGCGAGCCCGACCGGCGGAACCTCCGACGGGTCATAGGTGGACCTGGAAACCCTGGCTCCCTGGCTGATGTCAAGCAGAGCCTGCTCACGACGGTAGGAACCCTGGGTGACACTCGACAGGCCGATGGACAGTTCGGGGATTGCCGTGAAACCCTCAAGGATCTCTTCGCTGTACGAGGGTGGGGACTCGGTGTCCTGCGGAATCAGAACCAGGATCGCTGTATTCGAGGATTCGCCCGTGGGTTCAACGGCCGCTCCTGCGGCAGGGAGAATCGAGGCCATCAGGGCCAGGCAGATTGTCGCCGCCACGGTGGCGGCGCGGAGGCGCATCACAGCGGCATTGTATTCGTGGCTTTCCGGAACGCGGCCTGTCCGGGTATCGCCGGTAGGGTGACTGCATGAGTATTGAACCGGAGCAGTCGCCGTCGGCAAGAATCGGGGCTCTCGCCCAGGAACTTATGGAGCAGGTCGAACGCGACACTCCTGGGGCGCGGCTGGATCAGCTGGTGATCTCGGCGGTCCTCAGCGAGGACGCCGGACCGGAGGAGCAGACGATGCATGTCCAGCTCGTCTCTGACTCATCCGATCCGCTCTCGGTGGTCGGTCTGTTGACCGTGGCCCTTGAACTGGCAAAGGGCCAGCTCACCGGCTCAGAATAAGCAATTCAAACTGGCCAGGCAGGTGTTGCCACCCACCGGAGCCAGTTCATCCAATCGTTGCTTTCGTGAACTGGCGGGTGAGCCTGGGAGGGTGGGCAGGACTCCGCCCGACTACTTGCTACCGCGAGTAATGCTCGACAATCAGACGCTCTTCGATCGGTGCGGCGATGTCGCTCCGATCGGGCAGGCGATTGACCGTGCCCTTGAGGCCGTCATGATCGGCGAGTAGCCAGGCCGGGGTCGGTCCGGCCGACTCGGTTGACTGGCGGGCCATCGGCTCGATCGCCGAGCCCGGCTTGACGGCGATCTCGTCACCGGCCGTCACCTCGTACGAGGGCCGGTCGAGACGCTTGCCGTTTACGGTGATGTGCTGGTGGACGACAAACTGGCGAGCCTGGGCACGGGTTGATGCCAGGCCGAGGCGGTAGACCACGTTGTCAAGCCGTGCCTCGAGGTGGCGCATGAGGTTCTCGCCGGCCATGCCTTCTTCGCGGTTGGCGCGATCGAAGAGCTTCGCGAACTGCTTCTCGCGCAGGCCGTACATCGACTTGGCGCGCTGCTTGGCCCGCATTCGGACCGAAAACTCGGAGGCACGACGACGGCCGCGGCCATGCTGGCCGGGCGGGTATGGGCGCCGCTCCATGGCGCTTTTGCCGCCAAGGGCGCGTTCACCCTTGAGTCCGAGATCTACGCCTTCACGGCGCGAAAGCTTTTCTTTTGGTCCTGTGTATCTACCCATAGTGCGGCGAAGGAGGCTACAGGATCAGTCACCATCCCGCTTTCCGCGCCTTGGTCGAGGGCCGGTCTGTTCACGCGCCGAACCGGGTCCTATAGTCGGTACATGGAGTCGCTCAAGGGACGTTTGCTGGTAGCCGCGCCGAGCCTTTTTGATTTCTTCCGGCGCACCGTCGTCCTGGTCGTAGAGCACACTGAACAGGGTGCATTCGGGGTGATCCTGAATCGACGGGCAGACACCGAAGTGGCGGAACTGGTTCCTGATCTTGGTCCGCTCGTCGAGCAGGGGGCGCCGCTCTGGGTCGGTGGACCGGTCGGACCGGACTCGATTGTTGTCCTGGGGGATTTCGACGATCCGCAGCATTCAGCGGGTCTGGTCGACGGGAGTATCGGAGTGGTGGACCCTGATGGTGACGCGGAGTTTTCAAGGGCCAGGGTTTTCGTAGGTCATGCCGGCTGGGGTCCCGGCCAGCTCGAGGCCGAGGTCGAGCGTGATTCGTGGATCGTCTCTGACTTCAATCCGGAGGATGTTTTCTCTGAGGGTGACCTCTGGGCGGAGGTGGTGCGGCGACCCGGCGGGGATTTCGTTTTGCTCGCGACCATGCCGGATGACCCGACCCTGAACTAGACGGGTAACTGAAAGCCAAACGCCGCGGGTCAACTGTTTGAACTTCAGGCAGCGGGGGCCTGAGCCCATTGACGGCAGATTCTGACTGCCGACAGGCGAAGCGGCAAGCGATCCCGACAAGGCCGTAGTCACGGGCCGGGCCTCGCTAGGCTTGGCCCGTGTCGTTTCCTTCCCCTCAGCGGCAGCCCCTCGCCAGCGCTGATCTGGACCCCGATCCGATCGCTCAGTTCCAGAACTGGTTTGACGAAGCGGCCGGGGTCATGCCGCTTCCGGAGGCAATGACTCTCGCCACCGTTGACGGCGGGGGGAGGCCGGATGCCCGAATGGTCCTTTTGAAGGGAGTTGGCCTCGACGGTTTCCGGTTCTTCACCAATTACGGGGGGGTCAAGGCCAGCCAGCTTGATGCGACCGGCCTTGCTGCCCTCGTGTTCTTCTGGCCGCCTCTCGACCGTCAGGTCAGGGTCAGGGGCAGAGTCCAGCGGCTTGCCCCGGAAGCGTCTGACGAGTACTTCGCAACCCGGGACCGGGAAAGCCGGATCGGGGCCTGGGCTTCGCCCCAGAGCCATCCTTTGCCGGACGGTCGCGAGTCACTCGAGCAGTTGGCAGAGGAGGTCGTCAGTAAGTTCGGTGATGGTGACGTTCCCCGTCCGGAGCATTGGGGTGGCTACCTGATCTCACCAATCGAGATCGAGTTCTGGCAGGGCCGCGGCGCCCGGCTTCACGATCGTTTCCTCTACGAGGAGGAAACGGCTACGGGGCATTGGGGCATCACAAGGCTCGCCCCCTGAGCAAACTCTCCTGCACGGCATTTCGCATTGAGGTGGACAAATACACGGGTATCCCTTTACCCTGTCAGGCTCAGTTCTGATGTCCGCGTTCCCCGGAAAAGTCCGGCTGGCCCTTTTACTGGCCGCCGTCGCAGTGGTTGTACCCGCCTCTGCCAATGCCGCTTCCTTCAGCGGTGGCGGCATTGCCCTGCCCGGACCGGCTTCTTCTCCGAACATAAAAAAGATCCTGCCGCTGGCCCGGCGTGAGCTTTCCCGCAATGTGTCCGAACGTCGTGGAAACAACGTTCCGCGGTACCGAAACGGGAAAGGAAAGATCGCGCCATACAGCATCAAAGACCAATGGTGCGCGGCTTTCTCGACCTGGATCTGGAACAAGGTCGGGTTTGATTCCTACCTTGGCGCCAGCATTCTCTGGAAGGCGTTTGACGGAACCATGGTGGCGGTGCAGGTCCGGGACCTGACCAACTGGGCGACCGAGAACGGCTACTTCTCGTATCGGGCGGTGCCCGGCTATCTGGTTACCTACGGAACCTCCCATATCGGGATTGTCGAAAAGATCGACCGGACCAGCGGCCAGGCTGTCGGTTCGATCGAGGGCAATATCGGCAACCGGGTCCAGCGAATCACGGTCCCGATGGACCGGGTGACCGGTTACATCAGTCCGGTGCGTCTGACCCAGCCCCAACTCAAGAAGAGCGCGGTTTACGCCGACATGGAAGTCCCCGAGAGCGTTCTCGAAGAGATCACCGGTCCCTGATTACCCTGAGGTCAAGTGATTCAGCAGGCTCACGCAGCCGCTGATCTCTTTTGGCTGCGATGCCTTGCCAGGCCCACCAATTCGCTTCCCGGCCCAGCAGCCTGCCCAGTCGGAACTGATCTGGTAGCGGGCGGACTCGCCGCGTTCACCCAGGGTGCAGATCCAGCCACCTGTGTTCGGGTGGCAACTGGTGCCGTTTGCTGTTCCGACCGATTTTGAGAGCGCCGATGCGCTGACCCCGATGAATGGTGCCGGGGCGTAAGCAATGACAAGCAGGACTGCCGCAAGGATCAGACTGATGACGAAAGCACCGACGATTGCGATCCGGGTGCGTCTTCCGCGATGCGGGTTGACCCGGTGTTCGGCGAACTTCCTGTCACGGCGTTCGGCCTGACGTTCGCTGCGCGTCTTGTAGTCGGGCAGCCCGCTGAAATCTTCACTCAATCCATCCATCGAGCCAGCAGGGTAAGACCGCTGCCGAACCGGCGCGGAAATCACTTCGACCTGAACCGAAACCTGCCGTACGGCGGCCCCGTAATCAGCCCGGGGCGCCCGGACTCAATCCGGATGCTCAGGCTCAATCCTGCGAATCGGGTGTTTCGACTCCGACGACCGTGTTGTGATCCGGGTCCCGGAGCATGAACATCAACGGAGCACCGGGATTCTGCATCGGTTCCGGATCGAGATCAATGCCACCGATCGCGGTCAGCCGCGCATGCTCCGCCGGCACGTCGGCTGTTTCAACACCGATCGAGCTGCCACCGGGTTCATCGCCCATCGGGTGGTTCAAGGCGAGCCTGGCAGTTGATCCGCGCGGGGCAACTTCAACCCAGCGCATTTCCTGATCAGGACCGAAGGCGATATCGGCCCGAAGCTCGAAGTCGAGCTTCTCCGTGTAGAAAGCGATCGCGTCGTCCTGGTTTGAAACGGTGAACATCGCAACACCGATGTTGCTGACGGTGGTGGGTGAGTCAGTCATGGAGCCTCCGTTAGTAGCGGACCTGAACCGATCCTACGTCGAACCCCTGGCTGGTTGGGTCTGCCTTGGGAGATCGTCTGGCAAAGAGCGACCCCGCTGGTCCAGTTGGATGATATTGGGTGGTCCAAGTGGATAGTATAAGCTGGTTCAGATGGATGGTAATCGGCGAGACTATCTGCCCAGGATGGTTGATCGACAGCTTGATGAGCTGCTGCAGCAGCTTCCTGGGCTGATGGTCGTCGGTCCGCGGGCTGTTGGCAAAACCACCACTTTGACCCGACGGGCGAGTTCCGTGGTCAGGCTGGATCGGGCGGCCGAGGCAGCCGCATTTCAGGCAGACCCCGATGTTGCACTTCGAGCTTTCGAGGAACCGGTGCTTCTGGACGAGTGGCAGCTGGTCCCCGAAGTTTTCGCCGCCGTGAAGAGATCGATCGACAGAGGCGACGGAGCGAACCGTTTCTATCTCAGCGGATCGGTATGTGCCGATTGGCACAGCGGCGTCTACCCTGGCACGGGACGTGTGCAACGGGTGAGTCTCTTTCCGCTCTCGGTTCGCGAACTGGAAGGGCGTGTGGGGGGAAGGGCTTTCCTGGATCGGCTGGCTGCCGGCGAACTGATCCCCTCGCCCAAGGTAGCGCCGGACCTGCGCGATTACATCGATCTGGCCTTGCGCGGGGGATTTCCCACAGCTGCCCTCGACACCTCTGGTCGATCGAGAAGGAGCTGGCTGGAGAGCTACATCGAGAACCTCGTGACCCATGACGTTGAGCTGACCCCCGGAGGTGGTTCCGGACGGCGCATCGGCCCGGAGCGTGTTCGGCGGTATTTCGAGTCCTGTGCCCTCAACACCGCCGGAGTTGTGGATCACCGGCAGATATACGAAACGGCCTCGGTCTCAAAGCAGACAGGTGAGGCATACGACGACCTGCTCGACCGGCTGATGGTGATCGACCAGGTACCAGCCTGGTCATCCAACCGCTTCAGTCGATTGGTGAAGCAATCGAAGAGGTACGTGGTGGATCCGTCGCTGGTTGGTG
Source organism: Solirubrobacterales bacterium (assembly GCA_020438345.1). Classification (GTDB taxonomy): domain Bacteria; phylum Actinomycetota; class Thermoleophilia; order Solirubrobacterales; family 70-9; genus 67-14. The sequence continues at coordinate 34,140 of JAGQUU010000063.1, forward strand.
CGGTTCTCAACCTGGATTCGGATGGGGTATTGGCCGATGGGAATCTGCTGGGTCGCATCATCGACACCTTTGTGGTGGCCCAGCTGCGCCCCGAGCTCGCCATCTCGGAAAGTCGGCCTCGCCTCTATCACCTCCGAACCAAGGAAGGGCGTCAGGAAATCGATCTTGTTGTCGAACTCGGAGGTGGGCGCTTGCTTGGTTTCGAGATCAAGGCCGGCGCCACACCAACCAGATCGGATTCGAAGCATCTCGCCTGGCTGAGGGATCAGGTCGGCGACCGCTTCGTCGCCGGAGTCGTGTTCCACACCGGGCCCATGGTCTTCCAGCTGGAAGAGAAAATAATCGCCGCGCCAATAGCCAGCCTCTGGAGTTAATGGGCACGGCTGGTTTCGAACCAGCGACCTCTCGCGTGTGAAGCGAGCGCTCTCCCGCTGAGCTACGCGCCCGGGAGCGGGCATTGTAAATGGACTCGCGATCCGGGGTGGATTCGGCTGGCTTGGCCAGCCGCGGCGCAGGAACCTCCGGTAGCGGCCCGGGTCAGCCCGGGATGTCCGGCTGCCGGAAAGGCTGTCCAGTCACGACAGGTGGCGCCTCAGGAACGCGATCTGGTCGGAAACCACCTGATCGAACCAGGGCGGGTTGTAGACGTCAAAATGACCGCAGTCATAGTGCCTGGTTTCGCATTTCGGGGCCAGACCGGCAGCCTTGGCGGCCGGGGCAGGGGGCGTATCAAGGTCCCGGTCGGCGACCTGTACCAGCAGGGGGCTGCTGATCGTTGCTGCCCGGCGGCCCGGGCGCCACTTGAGGATGTCCAGCGTGACCGCTGCCGAAACCCGGTTCTCGTGGCTTGAGTCGGGCGGGGTGATCGACTGGAACCCGGGCAGCGCGTCGGCGCTGGACATCGCCGCGAGTGATCCGGGCGGGCCCGCGGCGGGGATCAACACCCGGGACCGGCCGAGCCGGGCGGCGATCTTGTCCTTGACCGCCCTGGCCGTGAGGCGAGCGGCGGCAAGTGGCGGCACAGCGCCGAGCATCGAGAAGCCATCGGAGAACGGGACCTGTGCGATCACACAGGTAAGCGCCGGGTCCTTCGCTGCCGTTTCGAAGGCGAGACCGCCGCCCAAGGACGTTCCCCAAAGCGCAACCCGGTCCGGATCGATACCTGCCCGGCTCCGGATGAAATCGATTGCTGCCCCGACATCCTCTAGCTCGCGGTCAATCTCGAGCACCTGACGCTCGCTGCCCTCGCTGTCACCGAAACCACGGTAGTCGAAGGTCAGGGCGGCGAAGCCCTCACCGGCGAACCGCTCCGCGAAAGCAGGCAGGCCATCCCTGCGGGTGGCAGTGAAACCATGGGCAAGCACAACCGCGGGGAACGGGCTGCTGTCGCTTTCCGGGAGGAACAAGGTGCCCGAACACCGCTCACCCCCACTTTGAAACTGAACTTCTTCGGTCGTGATCGACATGACCGGACTCTACTCGTGGGCCGGTCCGTTTGACGCCGCCTCCCACGGGTCGGTAAAGTCCGGCCCGGACCGTGCTAGGCGGGGAGTCAGCGGTGCCCTGTCACTTGCAATCCGCTTTAGCAAGGCCGAATGCCGTTCTGAGGGTCTGGCCATCGGGGTCAGTGCACCAAGGGAGGTGTTGACGGTCAGGTCCCGCGCGACGCAAGCCCGTGAATCAGGTCAGGTCCGGAAGGAAGCAGCCTTAAGCGGAAACTACGGGTGCCGCGGGTCAGCCTAACCCGAGCCGAACTTGATGAAAACGTCCGATGACTTCGTTTCGAAGGCGGTTGCACGGTCCATTTATTGCCTTTGGAACGGCTCGGGTAGGTTGGCCACATAAGCGAACGCATCTCACCGCCCGGACCCCGGAACAGGTCGCCGCGGTGCTGCGCTACGTGATCATCTGCCAGTTGCCGGCTTGATCAATCGCTGAGGCTCTCGGTGGTGATCACATCACCGAGCTGGATGCAGCCATCAAGCTGCCCGGGAGGGTTTGCCCCGGGGGAAGCCCGGTCGAGGGTGGCCGTCCAGCAGCCCATCCAGTTCACGTTTACGTCGAATCTTCCGGAAACTTCCCCGCCGAGTAAGTGGCAGCGCCAGTCGCCACCCGTCGACCGGTTGCAGTCTCCGCTGCTCGCCTCACCGTCGCCGATCGAATAGGCGAGCGCCGAACCGTCGACCCCGACCAGCAGAGCAGGACGGGTGACCATGACCAACAGCCCGATGAAGGCGAGCATGACGATCACGCCGCTGGCGATCGCACCGATCTTGACGGCCTTCCACCACATGACCGGTCAGGGACTCGTGGTCGGCGCGATGCTGCCGTTCCCGGCGCCACCGGCGCAATTCGAGTAGAGAACCCAGGACCGGTTGCGCGCCACTTCCTCGAAACCATGCGGCGGTTCAGTGGTCGTCCTGGTCTCGTCACCGGGATCAAGGATGAAGTTCTCGACCGTGAAGTCACGGGCCGGTGCCAGGAACAGGCCATCGGAGGGCTGCTCTTCGGCTGCGACCGAAATCACCTCGGAAGGCCGGACCTCCAGCCAGAAGGCGAGCCGCGGGACCGCCCGGTGGTTGGGAACCGAGATCGGCAGGCAGGCGACCTGCTCCCCACCGGGACCCGCGAAGGCTCCATCATCAACCATTGCTTCCAGGTCGCTCTCGACCAGGGCCTGGTCGCTCAGATCGGTGTCGACCGTCTTCAGCAAGTCGTACTGGTTCGGAAGCCAGACCAGCCAGAGTGCGACCGTGATCGCGGCCGCGACCTGCCAGATACGCCGCAGCTTGTGGCCGGGTTCGAGGAGCCGCCAGCCGAGCACGGCGGCTGCGGTGAAGATGAAGAGGATCGCCGCGGCGAGCATCGTGTAGCGGGGGATGATCGCGAGTCCGGAGGCACCCATCAGGGCGAAGGCGATCAGAGCCAGGACGGCGCTAATCACCCCGATCGAGGCCCGTTTCGGCATCGCTCGGAGAGTGAGGAGTACGCCGAACAGGGCACCGACCATGCCGGGCCACTGCATTACCTCACCGAGCCGGCGCGGGCCGTAGATGATCACATCCAGCGGGCCGGTGTCCCGCTCCAGGGTCTCGACCGTTTCCCGGGTGCCGGTGAACGAATAGAGCGGATTCGAGGTGGTTACCAGGTCGAAGAGCACCCAGATCACCGGCCCTGCCGCAGTCAGGCAGGCCATCAGGACCAGATTGCGGTCGATGCCGCTTTCGCGCAGCTGGATCCGCAAGCGGCCAAGATTCACACCTGCCCGGCGGTCTGGCGCTGAATCGTCGGGGCCGTCTTTTGGCGCCAGGTGAAAATCGAGGGCCAGCCAGAGGAAGTAGAAACCGGCAAAGAGCCAGGCTTCGGGCCGGAGCAGGCCGGCCAGGGCGAGGAGGGCCAGCACCGGCCAGCCGGCCTTCGGCCTTTTCGTCTCGATCAGGAGCGCGGCCAGGCAGAGCACCATGTACGGGATGTCGATGTAGGCGCGCAGGCCGTTGGAAAGAACGGGCGCGCTGGTCATCACCAGGAAAGCGGCAAGGAACCCGATTGGCCGGTCGAACCATTCCTCACCGAGCCGGTAGACCAGCCAGGCGAGGAGGCCCAGCGAGACATAGGCGAGTACGACGGCGACGGTGATCGAGCCGTCACCGAGGGGGGAGACGATCGCGCCTAGCAGGTCATAGAGCGGGTGCGGGGTCGGAGCGAGCGGGGCTCCGTAGTCCGGGCTGAGCCCATCCGCGATCTCACGGCCCCAGAGCAGGTAGTAGATCGTGTCGTAGTTCGGAAAGCCCTTCGGGAAGATCGCCAGGAGGACCGCCGAGACAACGGCGATGAAGGCGAGTGGTGGCCCCCAGGACCGGAGTCGGTTCGATGACGTCATCGGGACGCAAAGCCTGTCACATGAGGCGGCTAGACTGGCAGTCCCGCATGAGCGAATCCACCTCTCTTTACAGACGACATCGCCCTCACTCCTTTGATCAGGTGGTCGGCCAGCAGCATGTCGTGAGGACCCTGTCCAACGCGATCACCCAGGACAAGGTCCATCACGCCTACCTGTTCGTCGGTTCGCGCGGCACCGGAAAGACATCAATGGCCAAGATTCTCGCGGCCTCACTGAACTGCGCCAACGGTGGTCCGACCCTCACTCCCTGCGGGACCTGTGAATCCTGCCGGACGATCGCGGCCGGAAATTCGGTTGATGTGATCGAGATGGATGCCGCTTCGAACCGTTCGGTCGATGACATCCGGGAACTTCGCGACCGGGTTGCCTACGCGCCGACGGCCGGTAGCTGGAAGGTCTACATCCTTGACGAGGCCCACATGCTCACCAAGGAAGCCTGGAATGCGTTCCTCAAGACTCTGGAGGAGCCACCCCCGAACACCGTTTTCATCCTCGCCACGACGGAAGCCCACAAGGTGATGCCGACCATCGCCGACCGCTGCCAGCGTTTCGATTTCCAGCGGCCTTCGATCGAACAGCTTTCCGAGGTTCTGAGGCGGGTGTCGGAGGCCGAGCAGATCACGATCGAGGGGCCGGCGATATCAATGATCAGCCGGTCGGCATCGGGCAGCTTCCGGGATGCACTCGGGACCCTTGATCAGCTGGTTTCTTTCAGCGGCAGTGAAATATCCCTCGACAGTGTCCTCGAGGTGCTCGGCGCCGCCGACAGCGACCTGCTCTTCGGGGTTGTCGACAAGGTCATCGAAGGTGACACTGCCGGGGTGCTCGGGTTGGTTGAGCAGGTCGCCCGCTCGGGCCGTGATCCGGCCCGTTTTGCGCGGGACCTGCTCGGGCACCTTCGTGTCCTGCTGGTAACCCGGACCACCGGGGAGATCCCGGAGGCTTTCGCGGTCACCGCATCCGACCCGGACCGGCTGGTCCGGCAGGCGAAGGCGATCGGCCCGGCAAACCTGATTCGCACGATTGACGAACTCGCGGATGCGCTGAGGCTGATCCGGGACGGAGACGAGGCTCGCCTGGCAGTTGAAGTTGCTCTGTTGAAGGCCGCCCGACCTGACTTTGACCCGTCAAGCGAAGGCCTCGCCCGCCGGCTGGAACGGCTCGAGCAGGGAGTTCCGCCGGAACCCCCGACGCCACCGGCTGCAACCGCCGGAGAGGATTCGCGCCCGCCCGGCGAACCATCTCCGGAGCCCGGGCATGCACCGGATATCGAATCCGCACCAGTGCAGGACGCCCCGGCTGCCGACGGTCCCGAACCCTTTGATCTTGACCGGCTTCAGCAGGTCTGGCCTGCCGTCCTTGATTCACTCGGGGCTGCGGTTTCGGGCATGGTCGCTTCGTACTTCGACGGTACCCGGCCGGTCGGCCTCGACGAGTCGAAACTCACCGTCGGTTTCCCGGCTGATGCGGGGTTCAACCGGCGCAACGCCGAACGCACGGAATGCCGGCAGCAGATGGCGGATGCGGTCCAGTCCGTGACCGGTGACCGGTACGCGATCGAATACACAAGTCTCGAATCCGGGGTCCCGGCCCCCGAGCCGGAATCCGAAGTCATGGATGAGCAGGATTTCGTCGCCCGGGTCAAATCCGATTTCAACGCAGAGGAGGTCATCTGATGGCACGCAAGGGAATGGGCGGCATGCCCGGCGGTATGGACATGAACAGGTTGCTCAAACAGGCTCAGCAGATGCAGGCTGACATGGAGCAGGCCCAGGAATCGCTCAAGGACGAAGTGGTCGAAGCCAGCGCCGGTGGCGGCATGGTCAAGGTGAAGATGAGTGGCGACCTGGTGGTCCAGGACATCGTGATCGACCCGGACGCGGTTGATCCTGAGGATGCCGACATGTTGGCCGAGATGGTCCAGGCAGCGATAAACGAGGCGATTCGTTCAGCCCAGCAACTGGCCGAATCGAAAATGCCCCAGATGCCGAACATGCCCGGCATGCCCGGGCTCGGTGGATGAGCGAAGGTCCCGCACCGCTCGCCCGTCTCACCGCCGAGCTTTCGCAGCTGCCGGGGATCGGCCGGCGAACCGCCCAGAGGCTCGCATTTCACATCCTGCGTTCCGACGAGTCGGATGCCCGGAGTCTCGCGGAAGCAATCGTCGAAGTGAAGGAGAAAGTCGGTCTCTGCGAGGTCTGCTTCAACCTGGCCGAAGGGCCACGATGCCGGATCTGCGACGACAGTTCACGCGATGAATCTCTGATTTGTGTGGTGGAAGAGCCCGCGGATGTGATCCCGCTTGAACGAACCCACGAGTATCGCGGCCTCTACCACGTGCTCGGCGGGGCGCTTTCTCCGATCGATGGAATCGACGCTGAAGATCTGCGGATCGCTGAACTCAGGCGCCGGGTCGAGGACCAGGGAGTCGATGAGGTGATTCT
>JAGQUU010000064.1 GCA_020438345.1 Solirubrobacterales bacterium
CTACTACGTCGTGCCGCTCCAGATCGGCAGCCGGGGAACCGCGGTACCCAGAGTCGGCCAAACGGGCCTCTGGTTGTTCATTCTCGGCGGGTTCCTGCTGTATGGGTCCTTCCTTTTCACCCCGCCTGAAGCCGGCATCAACCCGCTTCCGCCCTTCTCGGATACGACCTTCACGCCCAATAACGGTGTCGATGTGTGGATTGCCTCGACCGGGATGGTCACTCTCGGACTCTTGCTGATCGCGATCGACCTGCTTGCGACGCTGCACAATCTTCGTGCGCCGGGCATGGCCTGGCGACGTGCCCCGCTCTTTACCTGGGCCGGTGCCATTGTCACCTGGCTGTTCGCGGTGATCGCACCAATCTTCATCGCCGCAATCACGATGCTGCTTATCGATCGTCTCTACTCCGGCGGATTCTTCTCCGGTGATGAGGGTGGATCGCCGATCCTCTGGCAACACTTCAGCTACCTGTTCTTCACCGGTGTCTACATGGCCATCTCGGTCACGTTCCTGGCCGCGATCGGCGAGATCGTCCAGACTTTCACTGGCCGCCAGCTGCCGCGCAAGTCATTTATCTGGTCCCTGATCGCGATCGCAGTCATCGGCACCCTCGCTTGGACCCAGAACATGCTCACAGCGCCGATCCCCAGCGGCTGGAAGTACTACGGGATGCTGATGGGCCTTTCCCTGATCGTGCCTTTCGGGCTGATTTTCTACAACCTGATCACCACCGTCAGTTCCAGCGATTTCCACATGCGCGCACCGCTTCGCTACGCGCTGGGTGCGCTTTCGCTCGCCTCGATCGGCCTGGCCGCGGAAATCGCCCAGTCAACCATCGCGGTCGCCACGCAGCTGTCCGAGACCTATGACGCCTGGGCGGCCACTCACTTCACCCTGATCGGCTTCGTCGTCTTCGGCGGATTCGCCGCGGTTTCGTACTGGTACCCGAAACTCACCGGACATCAGCTCAATGAAGACCGCGCGAAGAAGTCGTTCGGCCTCATGTTCGCCGGAACGATCATCGCCATCCTGCCGCTCTTCGGCGCCGGTGTCGAAGGCCAGGTCACCGATTCCTACCGCTTCTTCAGTGGCGAGGGTGCCCAGCCCTGGAACCTGATCGCCGCGGTTGGCACGCTGATCCTCTTCGTGGGGATAGTCCTCTCGGTCGGGAATCTGATCAAGAGCCGGACCGAAGAACCGGTGGCCACCCCGGACCCGTACCGCGGAGATTCCCTTGAGTGGCTGGCGCTCTCGCCGCCTCCGGCCCATAACTTCGACGTCCTGCCGGACGTCCGGAGCACCCGCCCGATGCGAGGCATCCGTGAGGCGATCAATCGCCGGGACGCGGAAGCCGCTGAGGCCGAGGGTGTCGCTCAACCGGTAGCCTGAGAAGCATGATTGATGGTGCCGACGCGCGTTCCGCGCGCCTTCGGCAGGCCGCGCAGCCCGTGCAGACCGGCCTGCAGCCAGATGTGATCCCGCTGATCCGGGATTACATCTCGCTGACCAAACCCCGGATTATCAGTCTCCTCCTGCTGACCACGGTCGCGACGATGTTCGTCGCCGACCCGTCAGGACCAGCACTTTCGACCATCCTCTGGACGATGCTCGGCGGCTATCTTGCCGCTGGCGGCGCCGGGGCGATCAACCATTACATCGACAGGAACCGGGATGCCAGGAACACCCGGACAAGCAGCAGGCCACTGGCTGACGGCCGGATCAAACCGCTCCACGGTTTGATCTTCGGCATCACCCTCGGCGTAGCTGCTTTCTTCCAGCTCTGGTTCACAGTCAATTTTCTGGCCGCAGCGCTGGCGATGGTGGGGCTGTTCGGGTACGTGTTCCTCTACACGCTCTGGCTCAAACCGCTGACACCGCAGAACATCGTGATCGGCGGCAGCGCCGGGGCTGTGCCGCCGCTGGTCGGCTGGGCGGCCGCCACCGGAGGCCTGTCCTGGGAGGCGATGTGGACTTTCCTGATCATCTTCTTCTGGACTCCTCCCCATTTCTGGGCTCTTTCCCTGATGATCAAGGACGACTACGCCAAGACCGGGGTACCGATGCTGCCGGTAGTCAAGGGTGAGGAAGCGACTCGCCAGTCGATTCTCATTTACACCGTTTTCATGGTCGGCTTTACGGTCGGCCCGTATTGCACAGGGTTGCTCGGGCCGCTCTACCTCGCCGCTTCGATTGTGCTCGGTCTGATCTACATCGGTTTTTCGTTCGCGCTCTGGCGCAACCCCGGCCCGAAGATCACCCTCCAGGCGTACCTGTATTCCCTGGCCTACCTGGCCCTGCTCTTCATATTCATGGCAGTGGCTGCGGTCGCTCAGGCATAGTCGCCTCCACTCCTGATAGAAATACCCTCCATATGGATCGCAATACTTCCAGGAAGAACTTCACCACCGGCATGCTGCTTGGGGCCGGCTCAGCCACAATCTTCGCCCTGACTTTTGTTTTCGCGGTCCTTTACATCGCGAACTAGGACAGCCAGATGAGCAAGATCACAAAGCCGACCGAGACGATCCACCTGCCCGCCCCCTCCTGGGGTCCGGCTGTCTTCGCTTTCGGGGTGCTCGGCCTGATCGCCGGAACCTTCGCAAATGACTTCATGTTCCCGGCCTGGTGCTATGCCTTCGTTGGCTTTTTCCTGGTGCTCTTCTCCCTTCGCAGCATGATCAGGAAGGGACGTCGAGCCTACTTCGCCATGCCTCGCGAGCAGGGCGATGCGCGTGCCGAGCTTCCGGTTGAGAGTTTCCGCGCCCCTTCAGCCGACTAGAAATACGGCACAAGGGCGCCTGGACCGCGCAGAGGCGCCTGGACCCGGTGGTGCCCGGCCCGGAACCTGTTTCTAGGACACTTTGCTTGAGGTAGCCCCGTCGGAGGTCCAGACGCGCATGATGTCGCGCATCGAGAGAACTCCAATCAACTCACCGTCGCGATAGACGGTCAGGTGGCGGATTCCGCGCTTCGACATTTCGGTTGCCGCCCGTTCCAGACTCCACTCGGGAGATGCGGTGATGACTTTCTCGCTCATGTGGTCACCGACAAGCTCGACATCGGGATCAAGACCCTTCCCGACCGCACGCAGAACATCGCGCTCGGTCAGGATCTGGGGACCAGGCCATTCTTCATGCTCGACGATGGCGGCCCCAACTGACCGGCTGCTCATCATGCTTGCCGCTTCCCGAAGCGTGTGCCCGGGACCTACGCGAAGAACGACATCCGACATCCCGACACTGACCCGCATTCGCATCCCCTCCGGAGTTTGTAACGATCGTTGCCAGCGTATCTGATCTCTCCCCAGACCTCAACGCCCGGCCCGACTCGACCCCGCCCCGGCTGACCTGCTGCCGCGCCGATATATAGAATGACCGGGCTTCACTCAATGCCATGAAGAAGAACATGAACTCGACCAAGCTGCCCGTCCTCATTGCGTCCATTGCCGTCCTCGCTGCGGTGGTCGCCGGCTGCGGGACCAAGTCCGCCGCCCCCGTCAACAATGACTTCCAGGACCGTGGCCGTCAGCTCTTCAATGCGAACTGCGGAACCTGTCATGTTCTCACCGCGGCAGCCAGCACGGGCACCCAGGGCCCCGATCTCGACGCGGCCTTCGCGCCCGCCCGTGAAGCCGGCATGGACGATGACACCATCAAGGGCATCGTCCGGGCCCAGGTCATTCGCCCGCAGGTTGTTGACGGCAATTACCCCGGCGTCACCATGCCAGCCAACATTCTCGAAGGCAACGACCTCGAGGACGTCGCCGCCTACGTCGCGGCAGTCGCCGGTGTTCCGGGCATCCAGCCACCCAAGGCTCCCGGAGAGGGACCGGGCGCCCAGATTTACGCCAACAACGGCTGTGGCAGCTGTCACACGCTTGCCGCGGCGGAATCTGCCGGACAGCTTGGCCCGAATCTCGACGAGGTCATTCCCGGCATGACCGAGAAGCAGATCCACGAGGCAATCGTTGATCCGGGTGCCGTCATCGCGCCGGGCTTCCCGAATGCGATGCCGACCAATTACGGCACCGCGATCACCCCCGACCAACTCGATCAGTTGGTCGAGTTCCTCGTTACATCAGCCGCGGCTGATGCCAACGGCTGAGACCGGCCTTCTGGCCCGGGTCCGCCGATTCAGTATTTCGCCTGAGCGTTATCAGGTCATCACCCTGATAGCGCTGGTCACTCTGGTTGGAATCGTCTTTACCGGGGCCGGCGTCCGCCTGACAGCTTCCGGGCTCGGCTGCCCGGACTGGCCGAAGTGCCACGGTCAGTACGTGGCCCCCGCCCAGATCAACGCCTGGATCGAATACGGAAACCGCCTGGTGACAGGAATCGTGTCTGTAGCAGTGATCGCCGCTTCGTTGCTGGCCTTCTTTCGCCGGCCGTACCGCAAGCATCTGGTCTGGATCGGCGTGCTACTGCCGCTCGGCGTGATCTGCCAGGCCGTGCTCGGGGCATTCGTCGTCTACTACCACCTGCCCCCGGAACTGGTGATCTTCCACTTCATCGTCTCGATGATCCTGATCGACGCCGCCTTCGCGCTCTACTGGTGTTCCCGATTCGAGCCGGGAGAGCGGCGCTTTTCCACGGACTGGGTGAGTACCTGGGCGGTCCGGGCGCTGATCCCGATCGGCCAGCTGACGATCTTTCTGGGCACGATCACCACCGCCTCAGGCCCCCATCCCGGGGACCACGACAAGGAACTGGTCAGACGGTTCGATTTCAAGGGTGGTGACACCCTGGAATGGATCGCCCAGCGTCACGCGGCGGTGGCGGTGATCTTCGCCCTTTCGGTGTTGGCCGTGATCTTCATCGTTCGACGTCAGGGTGGTGATAATCGCGCCCGGACCCCGCTTCTGGTCACCTTCGGCCTGATCTGCTTCCAGATCGCCCTTGGAGTCACCCAGTGGCAGCTTCACCTGCCGGCATGGATGGTCTGGCTTCACGTTGCGACCGCCACCCTGCTCTGGGTCGCGGTGCTCTGGTCAGTCGCCAAGTCAGGCCAGATCACTCCCGGAACCAAAGGTGCCCTGCGCCGCAACCCCGAGGTGGCTTCCGGCCCGGGCTGATCCAGCGAGATCGTGGTTCAGAGCGCTATCTGGCCGAATTCTCAATCTCGATGGTCCGGGAGCGGGTGCTCAGGACTCGACAAGTTCGGCCGCAGCTCCAGCGAGAGCCGCGGTGTGGGCGTCGACGTCTCGCGGTTCGGTGTCCGGACACATCAGGGCCATCATGTGGAAAGGGGTCATCAGGATGCCGCGATTGAGCATGTAGAGGTGAAGCAGAGCGTCGAGCGGAATATCGAAGGCATCGGCCGCTTCCTGGCCTGATTTCGGTCTTTCGGCCCCCAGCATGTATTCGGCACGGCAGCCAAGCCGGGTCACAGTCCAGGCCAGGTTCGCATCGTCGATCACCTGCTGGACGCCCTCTTCGAAGCGGATTCCCATTTCGATCATGTGCTCGAATGCCTCGTCGGTGAGGACGCTCTCGAGCGTGGCGCGGGCGGCGGCCAGCGAGAGGGCGTTGCCGGCAAGTGTGCCTCCGACTCCGCCGACATCGGCCGCTTCCCAGACCGTCTTCCCGAGTACCCGCTCGGCCGTTTCGGTGGTCATGCCGTAGGCCCCGGTGGGGACGCCGCCGGCGATCGGCTTGCCGATGGTGATCAGGTCAGGCTCAAGACCGTGGGCCTTCGTATAGCCGCCGGGACCGCAGCAGAAGGTGTGGGTCTCATCGATGATCAGCAGGGTTCCGTTCTCACGGGTAAGGCGCCGCAGGGCATCGAGGTATCCCGGTTCGGGCAGCACGATGCCGATGTTTGTCAGGGCGGGCTCGGCGAGTACACAGGCGACATCACCCTGGGCGAGCTCCCGCTCCAGGCCTTCGAAGTCATTGAACTCGACCACTCTTGTGGTCTGGGAAATCGGAACGGGCGGCCCGATATTGCCGACCCGGAAGGAGGGTTCGCCATCAACCAGTCGGGCCACGGTCTCATCGACCGACCCGTGGTAGCAGTGATTGAAGACCAGCACCTTGTCGCGGCCGGTGATCTCACGGCAGAGTCGGATCGAGAAGCGGTTGGCATCGCTTGCCGACAGCGAGAACTGCCACTGGTCGAGACCGAAACGGCGTTTCATCTCCAGCCCGAGCGGCAGTGCATCCTCGCTGGGCAGCATGGTGGTGATTCCGCGGGCCAGCCGGCGACTGGCCGCGGCCACAGTCGGTTCGGGTGAGTGCCCGGTCATTGCGCCGGTGTCACCGAGACAGAAATCAATCATCCGGTTGCCGTCGACATCGGTCAGATGGTTGCCTTTCGCCTCTTCGAAAAACACCGGATGAGACCCCGGCCAGCGGGTCATCCAGTTCATCGGCACCCCGGAGAGAAGTGCCTCCCCAGCCTGTTCGTGAATCGTTCGGGAGCGCGGGTGGGCGAGGTCGAAGGCCTCCAGTTCCCGTGACATCAGGTCCGAGACCCGATCCGGTGAAATCTTCTGAAAGGCCGATGAAATGGACATTTGAGTCGTTTCCTCTCTCCGTTTTTCAGGGACTGCACTTGACAGGTTAGCCGGATTCTGTTGTTTTGTGGAATGATCCAACAAAGTCAAGAGAAGAAGTGAATCCAAGGAGAACCAGTCAATGACTCTCGTCTCACCCGTCATCACCGGAATCGCCGCCCGCGAAGTACTCGACTGTCGCGGACTCCCGACCCTCCAGGTCGATCTCGAACTGGACGAGGTGATCACCGCCACTGCCGATGTTCCATCCGGCCGTTCAACCGGTGTCAACGAGGCCTTCGAGCTGCGCGACGGCGGCAGCAGGTTCGGTGGCTTCGGAATGCTCAACGCCGCCGGCAACGTGACCGGAGAGATCGCCGATGCCCTGGTCGGCGAACCGCTCGTCGATCAGCGCGCCCTGGACCGCCTCCTGATCGAACTCGACGGCACCGAAAACAAAAGTCGCCTGGGAGCCAACGCGATCCTCGGAGTTTCCCTGGCCGCCGCCCGCGCCCAGGCGGACTATCACGGCCTGCCCCTGTATCGCTCTATCAGCTCGAATTCACACATACTCCCCGTACCCCTTGTCAACCTGATCAACGGTGGCAAGCATGCCTCGAACGACCTCGACTTCCAGGAGTTCATCGTGCTCCCGGTGGGGGCCGAATCAATTCTCGAGGCTCTCCAGATCTCGACCGAGGTAAACCTCGCGCTGGCCGACATTCTGCTGCCCCGTTACGGAAAGCCGGCCCTGAACACGGGTGACGAAGGTGGCTACGCCCCGGCGATCAGCGATCCCCGCGAGGCCCTGGCCCTGCTCCACGAAGCGGTCAAGGCGGCCGGCCACAAGGGGCGCTTCCGCTATGGACTCGATTGTGCCGCCAGTCACTATTACGACAGCGATACCGGCAATTACAGGATCGCCGGCGAGGAGCGTGATCGCGACGGAATGATCAGCCTCTACAAGGAGCTGATAGCCGACTTCGACGTCGTGACGATCGAGGATCCGCTCGATGAAGAAGACTTCGAGGGATTCGCACAATTGACAGAAGAGGTCGATATCCAGATAGTCGGTGACGACCTCTTCACAACCAACCCTGCGCGCCTGGCCCGCGGACTCGAGCAAGGCTCCGCGAATTCCCTGCTCTGGAAGTTCAACCAGATCGGCACGCTCTCGGAGGCGCTCGATGCGGCCGAAATGGCCCACAAGGCGGGATACACGGTCGTGGTTTCGGAACGCTCCGGCGAGACAGAAGACCCGATCATCGCCGATCTCTCGGTTGCCCTCGGGGCCGGGCAGATCAAGACCGGAGCCCCGGTCCGGGGCGAGCGGACCGCCAAGTACAACCGGCTGATCCGGATCAGCGAGGAACTTGGCGAGAACGCGACCTACCCGGGAGATGTCTTCGGCTCCAGGTCCCGAATCCCCTTGAACGAGATTGCCTGATTGTGGAATAATTCGACACATGACCGAGAATCTGCCTGACATCGGAGTTCGCGTTTCCCCCGTCTCGACCGTCGAAGCGGCCGCAAACGCGCTGCGTGAATTGATCCTCGACGGCAACCTGGAGCCCGGGGTGAGGCTGCGCGAACATGACTTTGCGGAGCGACTGGGGATCGCCCGGCATTCTTTCCGGGCTGCCACCCAGATACTGATCGGTGAAGGGCTGCTGAAGCGGGAGCCGCACCGCGGGGTCGAGGTCGCGATCCTCGCCGCCGATGATGTGGCTGACATCTTCCGGCTGCGGGAAGCGCTCGAGATTGAAGCAGTGCGGATCGTGACCGCGGCCGGAGTCGTACCGGCGGAAGCCCACCGTGCGGTAACGGAAATGTCGGCTTTGTCCGATGACGCCCCGTGGCGGGATGTCGTCTGGCCCGACCAGCGGTTCCACCGGGCGATAATCGACGCCACCAACAGCCCTCGCCTGGCCCGCGCGTATCAGGGCCTTCAATCCGAGATCACTCTCTGCCTGGCCCAGCTCCGTCCCGTGTACGACGCCCCGGCCGAAGTCGCAGCCGAGCACGAAGAACTGCTCGGTCCGATCATCTCCGGTGACGTCGAACTGGCCGAAAAGCTCTTTCGCGCCCATTTGGCCGAAGCCGCCGAGAATCTGATCGGCCTGCATCAGGAACGCAACCAGGAAGCCGATCCGGGAGCCTGATGGCCAAGGCCGTGTCGAACACCAGAGCGTCGATCCGCAACATGGAACAGCTCTGCTCGCGCGGTCTCACCGACCTCAGAAGAGATGCGCTCGAGATCGCCCAGGTCGGACTTGCCGCCTGTGACGGAGCCGGTGCCGCCCGTGAGGCCGTCAGCCTCACCCCGGGCGGGGTGATGATCGACGGCATCCAGCATGACCTGGCCGAAGGGCAGCGACTCTTCGTACTCGGAGCCGGCAAGGCGACTCTCCCGATCGCCGAAGCCCTCGAAGACGTGCTCGGGGAACGGATAGACGGAGGCGTGGTGATCCTGCGCCGGGGTGAGATTTCCGACCTCAGATACATCGACGCCTACATCGCCGACCATCCTCTGCCAACCAGGGAATCAGTCGAGGGAGCGATCCATCTGGAGGAGTTGGCCAGCGAAGCCAGGGACGGTGACCTGGTCATCGCCTGCTTCACAGGGGGCAGTTCCGCGCTCGCTTCCCTTCCACCCGACGGAGTTACTTTCGAGGACAAGCGCCTTCTCCATGAGCTCCTGCTTGGCTCTGGAATGCCGATCTCAAGCGTCAATACCGTCCGCAAGCATGTGTCAACCGTCAAAGGTGGCCGGCTCGCCGCCGACATCGCCCCGGCCCGCATCGTCAACCTGACGATTTCCGATGTAGCCGGCGACGTCCACGACCTTGTCACCGACCCGTCGGTCCAGGACACATCCTCGATCGGCGATGCGATAGCTGTGCTCAAGGACTACGGCATCTGGGACCAGGTTTCCGATTCGGTCGTCGAACACCTGAAGTCACCCGCGGCCGAATCGCCCGACCTATCCGGTATCGAGATCCACACGTCGATGCTAGTGACAGGGATAGGAGTCTGTGAAGCGATGGTCGAGGAGTCCCGCCGGCGCGGCTTCGAACCGGTCATCCTGACAACCACCCTTGAAGGTGAGGCCCGTGAGATGGGCCGTTTCATCGCCGACATGGCCCGTTCAAGCGCCCGGAGCTCCTACCCCTTCAAACCGGGCACGGCGATTCTCGGCTGTGGTGGCGAGAATGCGGTCGCGATCGCCGGCAAGGGATCATTCGGAGACGGCGGCCCGGGCCAGGAAGCAGCTCTCGCCGCCGCGCCGATCCTCGACGGCAGCAATGTCGCTTCGATATTCATGGATACCGACGGGTCCGACGGCGGGACTGACGCGGCAGGCGGCATCTGCGACGGGAAGACCGCTTCTCGCGCGGCCGAGATCGGCCTCGACTTACGGCAGGCGCTCCTCTCCCACACTTCCAGGGAACCGTTTTCAGTACTCGGTGACCTGATCGAAACCGGTGCCACCGGCACCAACGTGAACGACCTCTTCGTGACTCTGATCGGGAAGGAAGCAGAGTGATCACCCTCAGCAACCTGACCAAGACCTTTGGCGATTCGACCGCGGTCAACGCGATCGACCTGGAGATCGCCAACGGGGAGTTCTTTTCCATGCTCGGCCCAAGTGGTTGCGGAAAGACCACGACCCTGCGGATGATCGCCGGGTTCGAAGAGCCGACCTCTGGCCGGATCGAGCTTGCCGGCGAGGATGTCACCTGGACCTCGCCCAAAAAGCGCAACGTAAACATGGTCTTTCAGAACTACGCGCTGTTTCCCCACATGACGGTCCGTGAAAACGTCGAGTTCGGACTCAAAATAAAGAAGCTGGAGAAGGCCCGGGCGACCGAGCGGATCGAACGAATGATCACCGCCGTTCGTCTGGAGGGCTTCGAATCGCGGCATCCCGCCCAGCTCTCCGGTGGCCAGCAACAGCGGGTGGCCCTGGCCCGCGCCCTGGTCAACGAGCCGGCCGCCCTGCTGCTCGACGAGCCGCTGGGTGCGCTCGACCTCAAGCTCCGCAAGGAAATGCAGCTGGAGCTGAAATCAATCCAGCAGCAGACCGGAACAACCTTCGTCTACGTCACCCACGATCAGGAAGAGGCACTCACCATGTCCGACCGGGTCGCCGTTATGAATGGCGGCAATGTCGAACAGGTCGACGACCCGCGCAGCCTCTACGAAAAACCGCGCTCCGAGTTCGTGGCGGACTTCATCGGCACCTCGAACCTGCTCAAGGTGGAAGTCGAAACCTGGGACGGCGACATCGCCCGGGCAGGGCTAGGTGACGGACTCCGGATCACCTGTCGAGAAAGTGGAGACCGGGCCAGCGCGAAGACGATTACGGTCCGACCGGAAAAGATCAATGTCCACGCGGGGCCGGTCGATCCCGGCCAGGGTTCTCTGGTCAGGGGAAGAATCATCGAGAATGTCTACCTCGGCTCGATGACCCAGCTGATCGTCGAGCTGAGCACGGGAGAGCGGCTGATTGTCCATGAGTTGAACGACGACTCCGGTGGCCCTTCCGAAGCCGGCACCGAGGTCTACCTCAGCTGGGCGACCGACCACAGCTTCGTTATCGAAGGGGCTGCAAAAGCTCCTGACCAGCAGGCTGCCCTGCCAGCCGGAGCCGAGAGCCTGTGAAGCCCGGGCGCCGCCCAGCTCTCCCGGGTCTCTCGGCGCCTCTTGTTGCTTTTGTTCTCACCGTTGCCCTCGCGGCCTGCGGGGGAAGTTCAGGCAGCACCGATGTCGCGCCCGCCCCTTCCGACCCGGATTCGCCCGCCTCAGGCACCCTCCGGGTATTCGCATATGAGGACTCAGTCACCCCTGAGATGATGGACCCCTTCCAGGAGCAGAACCCCGACCTGGAAATCAAGACTGCGACCTTTGACTCGAACTCGGAGGCCGCCGCCAAACTGGCCGGCGGCTTTGAAGCCGACGTGGTCGAGATCTGCCTCGACGAAGCCGAACCGCTTCTCCGTCGCAACCTGATCCGACCCCTTGACACGTCCGGCGTCACCGACTGGAAGAACCTTGCCTTCAACGATTCCGAAGGAGTCCGTCAGGACGGAGGGGTGATCATGGTCCCGCTCTCGGCCGGACCCCATGGGGTTATCGTCAACACCGAAGCGGTCGATCGTGAGATCACCTCCTATGCCGACATTTTCGAGCCCGAGTTTGACGGCCGGGCCGCTCTCGAAGGCGACTATGCCCTGCCTCCGATCGCAGTCAGCGCCCTGGTCAAGGGGATCGAGGACCCGATGAACATGGATGAGGGCCAGCTGGCCGAGGTCAGCGAATTCATGAAGGAGAACCGGGATCACTTCCGGTCTCTCTGGCGATCGGACTCAGATCTGGTCAACCTGTTCAAATCCGGCGAGGTCGTGATCTCAGATGGCAACAGCGGCCAGGCGAAACGGATGAAGGAAGCCGACCTGCCGGTCGAGTGGATCGCGCCCGACGAAGGAACCCTCTCGTGGGTGTGCGGATTCGGCATCACCTCCAGGGCGGACAACCTCGATGCCGCCTACCGGTTGATCAACTGGCAGGCCTCCGCGAAAGCCCAGGCGATCCGCGGCAGCAACGGCTACGTGGTGACCAATCCCGCTGCGATGCCGTTGATTTCCGAGGCAGATCGGGCTACCGCCGACCCCTCCAGCCTCACCGATGCCATCCCCGAAACCTATCCCCCGCTCTACGACCAGTGGGTGCGGGCCTTCGAAACATTCCAGGCAAGCAGTTGACCCGTACCCCAGCCCCAGAGGAGAGCATGAAACCCCCGAAGAAACTGATCATTCTGTTCGCCATTCTGGCGGCGATCCCCGTCCTTGCGGCATGCGGATCAGATTCCGGCACCACCGAAGAGGCCACTGCGCCGACCAAGGCAGAAGCTGAAAAGCCGGCCACCGGAACCCTGAGACTTTTCGCCTATGACGACACCGTCACCGACGAGCAGCTCGATCCGTTCCGCAAGGCAAACCCTGATGTCGACCTGAAGATCGCAACCTTCAATTCGAACGAGGAGGCAGCGGCGAAGCTGGCCGGCGGGTTCGAAGCCGATGTGGTCGAGGTCTGTCTGGATGAAGCTGAACCGCTGCTCCAGCGCGAACAGCTCCGGCCGATCGATACTTCCGGCATCGCTGACTGGGACGACCTCGCGTTCCGTGACCAGCCCCAGGTCCGTCAGAACGGTGAAGTGATCATGGTCCCGCTCTCGGCAGGCCCCTACGGGATCATCTACAACACCGAAGAGGTGCCCGAAGGTGTCGAATCCTATGAGCAGATGTTCGACGACGAGTTCTCCGGACGGATCGCGGTCGAAGGTTCGAGCTCGGTTGCGCCACTTGGCGTAGCCGCCCTGACCCTCGGCTTCGAGGATCCCTTCAACATGGATACCGAGCAGCTCGACCAGGCGAAGCAGTTCCTTGTCGACCATCTCAGCGACATCCGCAGCTTTCCCGACTCGGATTCCGACATGGTCAACCTGTTCAAGACCGGTGAAGTCGTCGTCGCAAACGGTGGCCGAGGCACCGCCCAGGACATGCAGGCCGAGGGGCTGCCGGTTGAGTGGGTCGCGCCGACCGAGGGCACCTGGTCCTGGATCTGCGGCCTCGGGATCACCTCCAAGGCACAGAACACGGATGCCGCCTACAAGCTCCTCAATTACTACGCATCACCCGAGGCCCAGGCGATCTCGGCCACGAATGGATTCGTAATCACCAATCCGAAGGCCGAGCCGCTGATCCCGAAGAAGTTCAGGGAGACCTCAAGCCCGGCCAGCATCGAAGGATCAATCCCGTTGACTCAACCGGATGACATGGCGGCCTACACCAAGGCCTGGCAGGAAGTCCGCTCCGGCTGATTCCCATGCCGCTCTCCCGTCGCATACAGCGGGCGCTCCCGAATGCTCTCAGCATCGGCCTCACCGGGCTGGTGATGGTGATCCTCTTCGGGCCCGTCCTGCTGCTAGCGCTGTTCTCCTTCAATGACTCCACGGTGATCTCCCTTCCCTGGGAGGGGTTCACCACCAGGTGGTATTCGGAGGCGCTGAACGATGACGGTGCGATGACGGCGATCGGCAACTCGGTGATGGTCGCTTCGATCGTCACAGTTGCATCACTGATCCTGGGGACGCTTGCCTCCTGGGGCCTGACCCGGATTCCTTTCCGCGGCAGGCCCCTGGTGGCCGGCGTTCACGGGTCGGTGCTCGTGGTTCCCTGGCTGATCATCGGTGTCGCCGGGCTGATCTTCTTCAGCCAGATCGAGATGGCGCTCTCGCTCCAGACGATCATCCTGATGCACATCGTGGTCACCTTTCCCCTCGTGGTGGCGGTCGTTTCAGCCGGCCTGATCCGCTTCGACCCTTCGCTTGAAGAGGCCGCGATAGACATGGGAGCCAGCCAGTTGCAGATGATGCGCTACATCGTCCTGCCCCAGATCGCGCCATCGCTTGCGGCAGCGGCAATTTTTGCTTTCGCCTGGTCCTTCAACAATTTCGAGATCAGCTTCTTTACCGGCGGCTTCGAACAGACCTTCCCGGTCTGGGTGTACGGCGTGTTGCGCCACTCATCCAACCTGCCCGTGGTGAATGCCGCCTCGACAGTGATCGCATTGGCCCAGGTTCTGCTTGTTTTCGGTCTCTGGTACGGAATGAAGCTGATGACCCGCCGGCGCGGTGGTTCTGACCATGACGCGGCCGAGATGATTACCGGGGCGGTGCGCTGATGGGCGTGCCAATGGCTGACCTGCCGACCGTCACCGGGGAACGCCCGGGCCGACTTTCAAGGCTGCTGCGGCCGCTGGCCTTCATGAGCCTCCCGACCGCCGTTCTGGTCCTGCTCTTCCTCGCCCCGATGGGAATCCTCGTCTACTTCAGCTTCCAGTTCGGGGACCTGACCGGCTCCACCGGGTTCACCCTGACCAACTTCACCGACATCCTCTCGGATCCGCTCTACCGGGAGATCGCGCTCACTACCTTCCAGATAGCGACGATCGCAATGATCGCGCAGTTGATAGTCGGCATCCCGCTGGCCTATGTCCTGGCCTACAAGGCGGGACGATTCGAGCTGCCGCTGCTGCTGGCCCTGGTCCTGGCCGATGAGCTCAACCCCATGGTCCGGATCTACGCCTGGCGGATGCTGCTCGGAAGGGAAGGCCTGATCAACGAGGCGTTGATGTCGATTGGCCTGATCGACGTGCCGATCGATGCCCTGCTCTTCAACAAATTCTCGGTCATTGTCGTCCTTTCGACCAGCTATCTCACTTACACCGTGATCCCCATCTACGCTTCGATGAAGGCCGTTGATGCGGGGCTGTTCGAGGCCGCCCGGGACATGGGCGCGGGGTGGTTCACGACCTTCCGGCGGGTGCTGCTTCCGCTGATCGCGCCGGGAATCTTTATCGCCCTGCTGCTTGTTTACGTTCCCCTGTTCACCGACTTCGCCGCCCCCACCCTGGTCGGTGGCACCACCGGCTACATGCTTGGCAACGTAGTCAGTGATCTCGTCCTGGAGAACGGCAACCTCAACGCAGGAGCAGCAATGAGCTTCCTGATGCTGCTCGCGGCCGGGCTCTTTTCACTCGTCGCGTATCAGCTTTCCAGAATCAAACAGGGGGCAAAGTGAACTACGACGCAGCAATCATCGGCGGCGGCCACAACGGGCTCGTCGCCGCGTACTACCTTGCCCGCGAGGGCCTGGAGACAGTCGTTCTCGAACGTCGTGACATCGTCGGTGGCTGTTGTGTCACCGAAGAATTCGCCCCCGGCTACAAGGCCTCCACCGGTGCCTACGTGCTGAGCATGCTGCGGGAAGAGATCTGGTCCGACATGAAGCTGGTCGAACGCGGAATCGTGGTTGACCCGGCCGGACCCTCGCTTCATCTTTTCGCCGACGGCACCCGCCTCCAGCTTTCCGATGACACCACCGAGGCCCAGGCCGCGATCCGGGTCTTCTCCGAACACGACGCCGATGCCTACCCCGCCTTCGAGGAGCATCTGGCCAAACTGGCCGGTCTGGTCACGCCACTGATCGACACCACTCCCCCTTCTCCCCGGCCGACCAGTACCGCCGACCTGGCTTCACTTCTGAAGGTCGGCAAACTCGCCGCGAGCAACCGGGACCTGATCAACGAGGCTCTCTTTCTTTTCACTACATCGGTCACCCAGTTTCTAGAGGAGCGGTTCGAGAACGATTACGTAAAGGCAGCGATCGGCTGGCATGCGATCAATGATTCGATCGCCGGCCCCTCCAGTCCCGGCTCCGCCTACATCCTGCTTCACGACCACGCCGGAGAGGACACCGAGGCCGGTGCCCGTTCCTGGGGATTCGTGAAGGGCGGGATCGGGCGGGTCACCGAAGCGATGGCCGACGCTGCCCGAGAGGCGGGAGCTGAAATCAGAACCGGGGCCGAGGTCAGGGAAGTCGTGGTCGAGGACGGCCGTGCCGCCGGTGTCAGGCTGGTCGACGGAGATGTGATCCGGGCCGAAAGGGTTCTCTCCAATGCCGATCCGAAGACGACTTTCCTCGGGCTTGCTCCGGAAGGCTCGCTGCCGGACTCATTCACCGCTTCGGTCCGGGCGTACCGCTGCCAGGGCACCAGCATGAAAATAAACCTCGCCGTGAACCGGCTCCCCGTCGCGACCAACATGCAGGGCGAAGGAGTTCAGCCCTACCACCAGGGAATCATGGAGGTGAACCAGCCACTGGCCGACATGGACCGCGCCCAGGCCGAGGCGCGAGCCGGCAGACCAGCCGATGATCCCCATGTCGAGATGTGCATCCCGACCGTCCACGATCCCTCGCTCGCCCCCGAAGGCCACCACGTACTGACCATCGATGTGAACTCCCAGCCCTACGATCTGCACGAAGGCTCCTGGGAGGATCTCGCCGAAGGAGTCGCCGACCGGGCGATAGCCAAGCTGGAGACCTACTTCCCCGGCCTGACCGAATCGATTCTCCACCGACAGGTGCTCAGCCCGCTCGGGCTGGAAAGGCTGCTCGGCATCCACGGCGGCCACGCTCTCCACGGTGACATGGCCTTCGATCAACTCTTCACCCTGCGCCCGGTTCGAGGCTGGTCCGAATACCGGACCCCGATCGATGGTCTCTGGCTCTGCGGGGCCGGCACCCATCCCGGCGGAGGCGTGACTGGCGCCAACGGGCGCAACTGCGCCCGTGAAGTGCTCCGGGACGCGAGGGGTCGCCCCGTAAAGCGCCTGCTCGGACGCAGGGGGTGACCACTTGGCCCCGGAGACCGCAGCCAGGGAACTCAGGGAGGCAACCGCGCTCCTCTCGGAGCTGGTTTCGATCTATTCACCGTCGGGTGGCGAGGGCCAGATTGTCGAGCGGGTCGAGCAGGTCTGCCGCCGGGACGGGCTGAGTGTCCGCCGGGTTCCGGCTGAGGTCGGCCGGGACAGCCTCGTGCTTGGCGCCTGCCGGGAGCCGGTGCTGGCGATCGCCGCCCATCTGGACACGATCTCCCCGACCTGGCCGGAAGCCAATGTGCCGCGGGTCGAGAACGGCGTCCTCCACGGCCTCGGATCGGTCGATGACAAGGGCGGGGTCGCGGCCTGTCTGCTCGCGGCCCGGTGGATGACCCGAGAAGGGATCGATCTCGACGGCCTTCCTGTGGTCTTCGCCTTCCCGGTCGACGAGGAGTCCGGTGGCAGCGGCTCGAGATCACTGGCGATTGACCTCTCGCCGAGGTTCGCGA
>JAGQUU010000065.1 GCA_020438345.1 Solirubrobacterales bacterium
CGGGATGAACGGGCCGCCACGGGGGCGGATGCCGGACCTCATCGGGGAGGTGCCGGGCCAGTCAGCCGTTCCGAACCGGATTCGGAGCCGGGTTCCGGGGCCGCTCCGGGTTGGACCGGTCCGCCCGAATCATCTGTGAAGACCCGTTTCAACAGACGCCACGCCATGTAGAGGGCGAGCATCGCGAAACCGACCCGGAGAGCCCGCTCCGGGACCGAATTGGCGACCACCACCCCGATCAGGACGCCGACCGGGGAAAGCAGGCCGATGATCGCTGCGTCCTTCATGTTCACGTTGCCGTAGCCAACCTGTCGCCAGGTACCTACAACCGAGACCAGAGCGATCATCAACAGCGAAGTCGCCTCGGCCTCAACCTGGCCCATGGCGAGCAGGACGGTCATCGCCGGGACGAAGACCACACCGCCGCCGACGCCGATCAGTCCGGCGACGATTCCGCCAAGCAGGCAGATCAGACAGGCAATAGCGATGTCCATCAGCCGACCACCATGTCAATTGCGACCCCGATCAGGATCACCGCGAAGAGCAACGAGACAGCTTTCTCCGGAATCCGTTGCTGGATCGCGGTTCCCGCGACCACTCCGACAATCGCCGGGCCGGCCAGGATCAGTCCCGTCTCGATATCCACATTGCCGTAGATACCACCGTGCATTGCGGCCGCGAGAATCGCGATCAGGACAATCGCCGCAAGGCTGGTGCCTGTCGCCAGGCGGTCCCTGTAGTGGTAGAGGGCAATCAGCAGAGGAACGATCACGGTGCCGCCACCGACCCCGAAAAGCCCACTGAAAGCACCGGCCAAAGTGCCGATAACCGCAAGCCCCAGTATCCGTCGCGACTCCATCCCGCGATACTACGGGCATGGCTGCCTCAGACTCTCCCCTGTCGGTACTGCTGGAAGACCCCGAACGGTCCGCCCTGATGAGCGATGTCGATGGCACGCTCTGCCGGATCGTCGACAGACCGGACCAGGCACGGGTGCCTGTCCGGGCGAGGGAAAGCCTGGAGATCCTGGCTGACAGCCTTGCTCTTGTCGCCTGCATCACTGGTCGGCCATCACCGGTCGCGCGCAAAATGGTCGGGGCAGAAAAGATCACCTATTTCGGCAATCACGGACTTAGCTACATCAAGCCGGGGCAGGATCGTCCGACCGTGGTTATCGAAGGCGAAGAGGCAGAGCGGGCCCGGAACTTCATCCGCGAGCACGACAACCCTTTCTGGGTGACGTCCAAAATCAGGATCGAGGACAAAGGTCCGATTCAGGCCCTTCACTGGCGCGGCGCCGGAAATCGCACCGAAGCGGTGGTTCGCGGGATCGCTGACCACGCGCAGTCCGCCGGGCTTGCCACCCATTGGGGCCGAAAGGTTCTTGAACTCCGGCCACCCGGCATGGAAGGCAAGGCCGGTGCGGTCGACGAGCTGCTGGACGGGATCGAAATCGACACGGTTGTTTTCGCCGGTGATGACCGGACCGACCTGGAAGCAGCACTTCGCCTTCGCAAACTTGCCGAGGAAGGACAACTGAAAAATCTGATGATCGTGGCGATCGATTCCAGCGAGGGGCCACCCGAACTGGTTGAGATGGCTGACCTGGTCGTGGCCGAGCCGGAAGAATGGATTGATCTGATCGAAGACCTGGCCGCCCGGGCCTCCGAGGCAGCGGCCGGAGCGACCCGGCCGGAGTGAAGCTTGCCTTTCGCCGAGTTGCTCAGGGCGACCGTCTTTCTCTGTGCCGGTGGGGCGACCACCCTTGCGGTGATTTCAGTGATCGGAGTCCGCGAAGCGGATAACACGATGATCCTCGTGATCGGCGCGGTCTGGTGGGTAGTGGCTGCCTGGATCGGCCTGAGTCTTGGCGCTGCCGACCGGTCCGCCGAAGCAATGCGGGAAACTCTCGCCGGGGCCCGAACCGTGACCACCGCCTCCCCGGGGCTGTCGATGCCGACTCCCGGCCGCGTTGCCTGGGGCCGGCTCTCGCCGATCCTTGTTGCGGTCGGTCTTGCCGGGGCGGTCGGGGTGATCTTGCCCGAGGTAGCGGTTGTCGGCTCCGGTTACGCCCTGCTGGTCGCGCTCGCCTGGCGTAATCGGGAAGCAGCGGTGCTGGCGATAGAGGGCCGGGACGGTGTCCGCTTTCTGGTCGAGTCCGCCTCGCCGCTAAAGCCGGTCAAACTGCTCCGCACCCCGGGCTTTCGCGCGTTTTAGGAGCCTTTCCCGGACGGGACGGTTGAAGCGCGCAGTTGAGTCTGCCTGACCCGGGTTACTTCCACCAGGGACCGGTGTTCTTGACCTGCGCCGCGGTCAGCCAGGCCCGGCGGGCAGTGGCGATCGCGTATTCCATGTACCCGAGGGTTTCGGGACGGTGGGCGTCGGTGTTCAGAACGATCTTCACTCCTGCCTCCGCGGCCATGCGGGCGTGGATTTCGCTCAGGTCCCGGCGCCTCGGGTTGCCGTTGATCTCGATCAGCGTGTCGTGTTCAGCCGTGGCGGCGATTATCCGCTCGATGTTGAGCGGGTAGGGATCACGCTGATTGATCAGCCTTCCGGTCGGGTGCCCGATGCAATCGACCAGCGGATTCTCGATCGCCGCGATCATCCGGTCCGTGTTCTTGCTCTCGTCCTCGCTGAAGCCAGTGTGGATGGAGGCGATCACCCAGTCGAGCGCTCTCAGCAGGTCATCGTCGTAGTCGACCGACCCGTCGGTGTGAATGTTGACTTCCGATCCCGAGAGCAGCCGGATTCCGTGGTTCTCGTGGTTGAACTCGCTGATTTCCTCGATCCGCTGCCAGAGACGGTCCGGTTCCACGTTGTTTCCGAAGCCATGGGATTCGGAGTGGTCGGTGATCGCCAGATATTCGTATCCGAGCGCTTTGGCGGCCGCGGCCATCTCCTCGAGTGAGCCGACGCCGTCGGAAAGGGTGGTGTGGGAATGAAGGTCGCCCTTGATCTGGCTACGCTCGACCAGCTCTGGAAGCTCGCCTTTCGCCGCGGCATCGAGCTCGCCCCGGTCTTCCCGCAGCTCGGGAACGATGTACTGGTAGCCGAGCCGTTCGTAGATCTCTTCCTCGGTTGGGAAGAACTCGGTCTCGCCCGTCTTGTCATCCACGATCCCGTTCTCGGAGACGTGAAGGCCCTGAGCGGCCGCCCTCTCACGCAATTCCGCGTTGTGGGGCCCGGAACCGGTGAAGTGCTGGAGTAGATGGCCAAAGGCGCGCGGCTCGACGATCCGCACGTCGACTCCTACTCCCGAGTTTGTGGTCAGCCTGATCCCGGTCTCGTTCGGGTTGCCGTGCTCGGCGACCAGATCGTGCCCGGCGATCGCCGCGGCAAGTTCCTTGCCGGAGATCGAGCTGGCAATCAGGTCGATGTCCTTGCAGGTCTCGGCCCACCTCCGCACCGAACCCGCCACTTCGGCCTTCTCGCAGTGCTCGCTTTCCCGCAAAGCCGCCACGAGTTCTTCCGCGACCGGTCTGATCTCGTCCAGCCTGAGCCGGGGCGGGCCCGCTGGTTCCGCTTCCAGTTTGTCCAGTCCGGTGAGGATCTTTTCTTCAACCTTGGGTCCGAGGCCTTTCATCTCGCGCACCTTCTGCGCCTCGGCTGCGGCCCGCAGATCATCGGGGCCGGTCACGTCGAGCTCGTCATGAAGGCGACGGACGGTCTTCGGACCGAGCCCGGGGATCCGGCTGATTTCAAGCAGCCCGACCGGGATCTTCTCCTTCAGTTTCGCCGCGGCAGGGATCTCCCCGCTCTCGACCAGGGCGACGATCTTCTCTTCCAGGGTCTTGCCGACGCCGGGCAGTTGGGTGATCGTCCCGTTCCTGGCCATTTCCTCGACCGATCTTCCCTCGTTCCTGATCGTCCGGGCCGAGTTCGTGTAAGCCAGGACCCGGTACTGGTCGGCTCCGTCGAGCTGGTAGAGCACCGCCAGCTCCTCGAGCGCTTCGGCGATCTGCGCGTTGGTCATGTCCTGAGCCTACCCATGCCATTCCATGACGTAGCCGGTGGAAATCGCGGCGTCTCGCCCGCCGGTGCCCGGACCGGGTCCGGTGGGTACGATCCTGCGATGCCTGACGAGTCCAGCACAGATCACCGCGGAGCGGCCTGGGTGATCCTGCCTACCTACAACGAGGCCGGGAACATCGATCGGATGGTCGAAGCCCTGGGTCCGAAGCTGACTCACAATGACGACCGGATCCTGATCGTGGATGATAATTCGCCCGATGGAACCGGCCGGATCGCGGACCGGATCGCGGCGGAGAACCCGAGGGTCCAGGTGCTGCACCGCTCCCGGAAGCAGGGTCTGGGTCCGGCCTACCTGGAGGGATTCAAGGTTGCGCTTGGCGCCGACGCAGACCTGATCATCCAGATGGACGCCGATTTCTCTCATGACCCGGCGTATTTGCCCAGGCTTCTCGCGGCTTCGGAGCTTGCTGACCTGGTTATCGGCTCCCGCTACGTGCCAGGCGGAGGAATCACCGAGTGGGGGCAGGTCCGTCGTCTCCTGAGCCGCGGCGGCAGCCTCTACTCGCGGGCTGTCCTGCGGTTGCCCGTCCGGGACCTGACCGGCGGCTTCAAATGTTTTCGGCGAGAGGTTCTCGAAGGAATCGACCTGAACGAGGTCGCCGCTTCCGGGTATTCGTTCCAGGTCGAGATGACCTGGCGAGTCGCCAAAGCCGGGTTTTCGATCATGGAGGTGCCGATTACCTTCAGGGAACGGCAGCAAGGCGATTCCAAAATGACCACGGCGATCATCGCCGAAGCGGCCTGGAGAGTCCCCGCGATGCGCTTCCGGGGACGGTGAAAGCCGAGGTGGAGTTCACAGAGAGTCGGTGAGCTTCGTCCGCCTCCATTCTGAACCCGCCGGTCCACAGAAGAACGGAATTGATGGGCCGGCTCTGGCAGGCGGAGCGGCTAGTCTTGGTCTTGCGCCCCTCTACTTCATTTTGTATAGTGGGTGTCGATCCGAGTATGGAGCAGGCGGACAGAACCAGTCCCAAGACCGATAATCAGGAGACCGAAATGGCACTTCCCGAAGTAACCGACGCGACGTTCAAGTCTTTGGCACTCGAGGCCGAGGGTCCCGTTCTGGTCGATTTCTGGGCTCCCTGGTGTGGTCCATGCCGTGTGGTGCATCCGGTCCTCGAGGAAATCAACGACGAGCGCGATGATCTTTCGATAATCAGCCTCAACATCGACGACAACCCCCAGACTGCGCAGCAGTACGGTGTCCTCTCGATTCCGACGATGATCCTGCTCAAGGACGGCGCCATGGTCAAGCAGCTTGTCGGCGCTCAGCCGAAGCGGAAGATCCTCGCCGAGCTCGAGCCTGTGCTCCAGGGCTAAGCGACATGCCTTTCGTCAACGTTCACTGGTACGAAGGCCGTACCGACGAGCAGAAGGCAGAGATCGCCAAACGCATCGAGGATGCTCTTGTCGAGATCGCCGGCGCTGCCCCTGAGCACTGTTGGGTCAAGTTTGAGGACACGAAGAAGACCGACCTGATCATTCCTGAAGTCCGACCGGAGTAGGAGTGGTTGGGGTGG
Source organism: Solirubrobacterales bacterium (assembly GCA_020438345.1). Taxonomy (GTDB): domain Bacteria; phylum Actinomycetota; class Thermoleophilia; order Solirubrobacterales; family 70-9; genus 67-14. The sequence goes on from JAGQUU010000065.1 coordinate 5,556, forward strand.
GCACCGTGGGGGGTTCTTGGTGTGCACAGTCCCAGTCGAACCCCCCACGGCACCCACCCCCGCGAATGCCAGTTGCGGAACGGGTCCCCCGCGGCCTTGGCGCTGGGGGACCCGTTCCGCGGGAACTCCCTTGGTGTGCACAGTCCCAGTCGGGAGTCCCCGCGAAACCCACCCGCACGAACGCTCCGGGACGAGCAGAGGTGGCCGGTCCGGGCGCTGCCCGTCCTGAGGCCTTTGGCTCATGAGCGGATATAGAACCCTGAAAAGCGGGGATCAGCTCTGGCGTCGCTCCAACATGATGAAGACGCTGAATACTGATTTGGGGAGGCAGCTTGAGGCGCAGCAGCTCGGGGCGAGACTATGGCGGATCGAACCGGGACAGGCCTCAACCCGGCACCGGCACAAGACGACCGAGGAGCTCTACGTGCTGCTCGAGGGAACGGGCAAGCTGCGGGTCGGCGACGAACTGCTGGTCCTCGCGCCGATGGACGCGGTCCTGGTCAACCCGGACACCGTTCGCCAGCCGTTCAATGACAGTGATGCCGACCAGCTCTGGCTGATTGTCGGAGCACCGACCGAGCAAGCCGACACGACATCGATGGATGAAGAACTGATCGCCTGGATGTACCCGGACGATCCCCGGGCCCTGCCGCCGGAACTCGAATCGCAGGAGGACCGGGAGGTCAGCTGACTCTGGCCACCGAGATGGCCAGGGTACGGCCGTCAATGATGACTTCAGGCGTTCCCGGTGCGGCGGCCTCCGCCGTGTCACCACCGAGTTCAATCGAACGGGCGAGGACCTCACCGGTCACGTAGCCCTCATGGGCTGAAGCCGCATCGAGCAGATCCTGATCCCCGGACAGCGAGAGGCTGATCCGGTCGGTGATGTCCAGGCCTGCATCCTTGCGGGCATTCTGTACCGCGTGGACGATCTCGCGGGCGAGGCCCTCGCGGATCAGATCATCATCGAGATCCAGGGCGAGGGCCACGGCGTGACCCGACTCGGCCTCCACCTGATACCCCTCCAGCGGCTCCATGCTGAGCAGCAGGTCATCAGTCGTGAGGCTATGGTCCCTGCCGTCGATCGAAATTCCGATTTCACCGCCGGCCTCCACCGTTTCGGCGACATGCCCGGGGTCAAGAGCGGCGACGGCGGCAGAGACCTGAGGCATCGACTTGCCGAAGCGCGGGCCGAGAGTGCGGAAGTTCGGCTTGACCAGATAACTGACCAGATCCGACTGGTCGGTCACGAACTCGAGTTCCTTCACGTTCAGCTCGGATTTGATCAGCTCGGCCTGAGAAGAGATCGCCTCGCGTTCAGCATCGGTCGCGACTATCACTGCGCGGGCCAATGGCTGGCGGACCTTCGCCTTGGCCTGGGCCCTTGAGGCCCGGCCGAGTTCAACCGTCTGGCGGGTTGCGGCCATGGCTGCCTCCAGATCGGGATAGCGCAGCGCCTCAACCACCGCAGGGTAGTCCCGCAGGTGAACTGAATCAGGCAACGGGCCGAAGTCGCCGTTGACGCCGCCGACCAGATTCTGGTGGATCTCCTCCGCGATGAACGGCGTGAAAGGGGCAAGCAGTGCGGCCACTTCGACCAGGCAGTGACGCAGTGTCGCGAATGCGGCGGTATCGCCTTCCCAGAACCGTCGGCGGGAAAGCCTCACGTACCAGTTGGAAAGCTCCTCGACGTAATCCGCGATGGCACGACCAGCCCCTGTGCAGTCGAACTCATCCATCTTCGAGGTCACTTCTTCAATCGTTGCCTGGAGCCGCGAAACGGCCCAACGGTCGAGGTCGGTCGGTTCGGCGGACGGTTCGGGAGCAGTCGACGCGTCAATACCCTCGGCGTTGGCGTAAAGCACCCAGAAGGAGTAGGTGTTCCAAAGCGTGAGCAGGAAGGAACGGAGCGCTTCGGAGATCGCTTCGGTCGAGAAGCGGTAGCCGGCCCAGGGCTGCTGGGCGGTGAACAGATACCAGCGGAAGGCGTCGGCCCCGAACTGGTCGATCACATCCCACGGAGCGACTACATTGCCCTTCGACTTCGACATCTTTTGGCCGTCGCCGTCGAGAATCAGGCCGAGACAGACGCAGTTCCGGTAACTCGACTGATCGAAGAGCAAGGTTGATTCGGCGAGCAGAGTGTAGAACCAGCCGCGGGTCTGGTCGATCGCCTCGCAGATGTAATCGGCCGGGAAGCGCTCCTCGAACTCCTCCTTCCCCTCAAAGGGGTAATGGAACTGAGCGAAGGGCATCGCACCCGAGTCGTACCAGGTGTCGATCACACTGACCACCCGTTTCATCTCGCCGTTGCCGCATTCGCAGGCCCAGGTCACCTCGTCGATGAACGGGCGATGCAGGTCCTCCGGGACTGTGCCCGCCTTTTCCTTCAGTTCCGCGACCGAGCCGGCGCAGAAACTTTCGTCGCAGCCCGGGTCATCGCACTCCCAGATCGGGAGGGGGGTGCCCCAGTAACGGTCCCGCGAGAGGGCCCAGTCGACATTGTTCTCGAGCCAGCGGCCGAAACGGCCCTCCCTGATGTGCTCGGGATGCCAGCCGATCGACTCATTGTTCGCCAGCATCGCGTCCCGGGCCTCGGAGGTCTTGATGTACCAGCTGGCCTTGGCGTAATAGAGCAGCGGGGTACCGCAGCGCCAGCAGTGGGGGTAGGAATGCTCGTAGTCGTTGGCCCGGAACAGCCGGCCGCTCGACCGCAGATACTCGATCAGCCGTTTTGTGACCTCCGGGTCCTTCACGAAATCCCCGGCGAACCCGGTCACCCGGTCGTCGAAGCGGCCGTCGAGGCCGACCGGGTTGAAGAGGGTGCCCTCCGCCCCGCTACCTGATGGGTCGTACATCCCGTTGGCTATCGCCGCCCGGTAATCGTCCTCGCCGAAAGCGGGGGCGATGTGGACCAGACCGGTGCCGTCGTCGGTGGTGACGAACCCTGCCCCGATGATCCTCCTGGCCTCCGGGCCGTTGCCTTTCAGGTCGGTGAAGGGTGGAACATATTTTCGCCGAAGCAGTTGGCTGGCTTCAATCGTCCCGGTGATGGTGGCGTCCTCGCCAAGCACTTTCTCGACCAGTTGCGCGGCCAGGATCAAAGTCTCAGGTCCCTCGGGCCCTTCGACTTCGACCCGGGCGTAGTCGACCCCGGGGTTCAGGGCGACCGCATAGTTGCCGGGCAGAGTCCAGGGGGTGGTCGTCCAGACCAGCAACGACTCGCCGGATGGCTCGTCATCCTCGCCGAGCAGCGGGAAGCGCACATAGACCGACGGGTCGACCACATCCTTGTAGCCCTGCGCTACCTCATGTGACGAGAGCGCGGTGCCGCAGCGCGGGCAGTAGGGCGAGACCCGGTGGCCCTCGTAGAGGCGGTCTGATTCGTAGAGCTCCTTGAGCGACCACCAGACCGACTCGATGTAGTCGTTATCCATTGTCACGTAGGGATCGTCGAGATCGATCCAGAAACCGATCCGCGCGGTCAACCGGTTCCATTCCTCGACATACGTGAAGACCGATTCACGACAGAGGCGATTGAACTCCTCGATCCCGTGCTCCTCTATTTCCTGTTTGGAGGAAATCCCCAGCTGCTTTTCCACCTCCAGCTCGACCGGCAGGCCGTGACAGTCCCAGCCGGCCTTGCGCGGTACCCGGTAGCCGCGCATCGAGCGGTAGCGCGGGTAAATGTCCTTGAACACTCTGCTCAGGACATGATGGGAGCCAGGCCGGCCATTCGCTGTCGGCGGTCCCTCGTAGAAACTCCAGACTTCAGCGTCTTCACGTTGCTCGAGGGACCTTTCGAAAACCCGGCCTTCCTTCCAGCCGGCAGCGACCTTCACTTCCATCTCGGGGAAAGACTGACGGGGATCAACCGGGCTGAATGACGACATGAGCAGGGGAGTTTATGAACTGGGAGCCCCCGCGAGAGCCGCGCGTCCATTAACTAGAGTGGAGTGATGGATTCAAAGGAGCTGAGAGGGAAGGTTGTTCTGATCACCGGCGGGGCTCGCGGGATCGGCTTCGAAACGGGCCGGCTGGCCCGGGAAAACGGGGCATCGGTGGCGTTGCTTGATCTAGACCCCGAAGCGGTAAGGGACTCCGCTTCCGCTCTGGGTGGAGATTCTCTCGGTGTGGCCGCTGACGTGACCGACCTCGGCCAGATGGAAAAGGCCGTCGCGCAGGCAGTCGACCGCTTCGGGCGGATCGATGTGGTGATCGCCAGCGCCGGCATCACCCCGCCGAAGACGACTGCCAGGGCGATCGAGCCGGCAGTCTGGGAGAAGGTTGTCGAGGTCAACACGGTTGGCGTCTACAACACGGCCCGCGCCACTGTCGAACCGGTTATTTCAAGTCAAGGTCACATGATCCTGATCGCCTCTGTCTACGCACATGTAAACGGTGTGCTCAACACCTCCTATGCGGTTTCAAAGGCGGGCGTCGAAGCATTGGGCAGGGCCCTGCGCGCAGAACTGGAGCCCCATGGCGCCAGCGCTGCTGTCGCCTATTTCGGTTACGTCGAGACAGACCTGATCGGACAGGTTTTCGATAACGAACTGGCCGACCGCTTCCGTGAAGAGATAGCGCCTTCCTTCCTGACGAAGAAGATGCCGGTCAGCCAGGTCAGCGAAGCCCTGATCGAAGGGATCAGAAGTCGTGCACCGAGAATCATCGAACCGGCGGCCTGGCGGCCTCCACTCTTTCTCCGCGGCCAGGTCGGACCGGTCAATGACCGTCAGCTTGAGCGCAATCCGAAGGTCGGTGATTTCATCCGGACGTTCGAGGCCCGGGACATCGGTGAGTCGGCCACCCCGGTCTTTCCGCCTGTCCGATCCGGCCAGCGCTACCGCCTGGCCGGCAAGACCGTCCTCGTGACCGGTGCCGCCAAGGGGATCGGCTTCGAGATAGCGCGGCAGGCGCATGGCCGGGGAGCGTCGGTCGCCCTGTTGGACATCGACCCGGAAGATGCTGCTGCTTCAGCCCGGAAGATTGGCGTCCGGGCGGCAGGATTCGGAGCCGATGTGACCGATTCGGATCAGCTTGAAACGGCATTCGCCGCGACCCGGGAGCGGTTCGGCAGCATCGATGTTGTGGTCGCGAACGCCGGTATTGGTCCCTCGCAGATCTCCCCGATACGCACCCAGGATCTAGCTGAATGGAGGCGGATCTATGAAGTGGACCTTTACGGTGTCTGGCGGACGGTACGGGCGGGACTTGAAGATGTCGTTTCGAACGGTGGCCAGTTCGTGCTGGTTTCCTCGTCCTACGCGTTCATGAACGGGTTGATGAACTCTGCCTACGCCACCGCCAAGGCGGGGGTGGAGGCGCTCGGCCGGGGTCTCCGGACCGAGCTGACCGCGGTCGGTGCGAGCTCGACCGTTGCCTATTTTGGCTGGATCGAGACCGACCTGGTCGCAGGAGCCTTTGAGGATCCACTCGTTGACCGCATGCGCCGCGATGTCACCCCTCCGTGGATGACCCGCACCGTTCCTGTGGCCAAGGCCGGGAAGGTTGTTATCGAAGCGCTGGAGAGGCGGGAGCCGCGGGCAATCGCGCCAACCGAATGGAAAGCGTTGTTCTACGGCCGGGGAGTCCTCGGCCCGCTGTTTGACAAGCGGATCGACGAAGACGGCGCGATTGCCCAGGTTGTCCCCCAGGCCGAGGAACGCCAGCGACCAGGCTGAAACTCTGCGAGATCCGGGTTACCTGCCGCGTGCCCTGGACTTCTTCTTTTGAGCCGGCTTCACCTTCA
>JAGQUU010000066.1 GCA_020438345.1 Solirubrobacterales bacterium
ATATTTCCGGTGGCGTAATAGCGTGGTGGAAACACCTCTTCCCATTCCGAACAGAGCCGTTAAGCACCACAGCGCCGATGGTACTTGGGGGGCAACCCCCTGGGAGAGTAGGTCGCCGCCGGTTTTTGAATTGAGCCGTCCCGATGAGGGGCGGCTTTCTTACTGTAGCTACTGATTTGCCAACCAATTTGCCACCGCGTAGCGCCTCGTTCAGGCGACCCGTCGGCCTGAGGAATCTGGATCGGATAGAACGAACCGGGGTGAGGCGCTACCCTGAGTTTCCTCTTGACAAATGAAGATCTGGAAGAGGGCATTGAAGCGATCCGGTTTCTCTCAGAAGAGATCGGACCTCGGCCTTCGGCATCGCCGGAGGAGGCCGCAGCGGGGCTTTACCTGGCCGACCGCTTTCAGAAGTTGGGTCTGAAGCCGGAAACTGAGGGCTTTCGTAGCGCCAGAAGTTTCGGCCCGGCGTACCTGATCATCTTCGGACTGGCGACGCTGGCATGCTTTGCGAAGCGGGGTCCGTTTCGGTTCTTGTTGGGTGGAGTAGCTGCCGGGCTCGGGATCGCCGACGGCAGGTTCAGCCGGTTTGGTGCATCGGCATTGACGAAGTGGCGGCGCAGCAGGAACCTGCACGTATCGATTGAACCATCCGGGCCTGTGGAGCAGACAGTCTGCCTCGTTTCGCACCTTGATTCATCGAGGTCGGGGCTCATGTTTCATCCCCGGGTCACTCCAGTGCTGGGAAAGTTGGTGGCCGCAACAGGCGCCGCCCTGGTTGTTCAGGGACTGGAACCACTCGTCGGGAGAGGGCCAGGCCGCTCGCTGGTATTCATGGCGCGAGCACTCTGCGCTCTTGCGTGCGGTCTCGTCCTTGAGCGGGAAGTGCGGGGCCAGAATGTGGCAGGAGCAAATGACAATGCTTCCGGTGTGGGTGCCTGTCTGGCTCTCGCAACTTGCCTGACAGCTGAACCGCTTGAACGGACAAGGGTGGTGGTTCTCGCGACTGGAAGCGAAGAGTCTGGAGTGATTGGGATGTCGGAGTTCCTCAAACGCCACGACACGGAGGAATGGACCTTCATCAACTTTGACGGGGTCAGTGCCGATGCGTCCCTGCGGGTGCTTTCGAAAGAAGGAGGCCCGCTCGGGGCGGTAGACGCGGATCAGGAACTGCTTCGACTGGCGACCGTGGTAGGCGAGAGGGATCCGGAGCTGAAAGCAGTTCCACTAGAGCATGGTTCGGGGTTGCCGTATGACGCGACACCGGTCCTGGTTGCCGGGGGTCACGCCATCAGTGTTGTCAATCAGGATGGAGCCATTCCTGATTACCACTGGCCATCCGACCGGTTTGATCACGTTTCCCCGGATGCATTCAAGAGGGCTGTGCGGTTCGCCAGGGTTCTGTTAGCTGAAATTGACTCCTGAACTGAATTGGGCGCCGAAAGACAATAGCGGAAGCAGAGTCGGCTGCCATGGTTTCAGTGAGTTCCGATTCCGAGTGAGTTCCCGATTCCGCGACAGGAAGAAGCGAGTGGTCAGCACAGTGGTCAGCACATCTGATGCGGACCGGCCGTGAGGTGAAGCCAGAGGAGTGATGCGGCCAGCTCCCCTTAGCCAGTTCCGTTTCGGCCGGTTCAGGCTGGCGTGAGCTGGATCCTTGGAGGTCGCAGGGCCTCTGGAAGACGGGAGGTAGGGCGGTGTCTGTGATCAGGAGCATGTCGGTTTCCGCCGTGGCCTTCGGTTTTGTGTCGGCGTCCGGGCTGGACACCGGGAACGTCATGGTCGGTCCGTTCGCCCCAGCCTGGCAAATCCACCCGGCTGCGCCCGGGCCGACAGAGCTTGCGATGACGGCGGTGCTTCTGCGGGAGGCTGCGCCGTCCCTCGGAGAAAGTCACTGCAGGAGAGCTGGTTGTGGTGGTCTTGCGGCGTTTCGGTCCGACCGGGTCGGGGTATTCGAGGCCATACTCGCCGAGAGTGACGAACTCGATAACCAGATCAATTGCGTCTGCCGCCCGGGCCGCTACCCGGCTTTTGGTCTTCTTCTGCACGAACATAGGTTCGTAATGTACGCGCCGCTTCGGACACGAACATGTGTTTGCAAGGTTTCGTGCATTGTGGCTGGGAAACGCAATGTCAGAGCCAAATGGAAATTCGGTGTTTCGCTCCTTGAGGAGCCTTGGGACGAACGTGCGTTTGTCTCTTGCCCGGAGTTTGGGGGAACTTTCTGCTTCTATCGTCCACGTCTGCCGAAGTTGAAGCCGGTGGGTGCTATGGCCTTGAACCGAGGGTTGGGTGGATGGATCTCGGAGAGGTGACGAACGACCAGGTTCACGACCCCCTGGCTTGTTTCGATTCGGCCCCGTGCCCGGACCAGCGTGGCGGTCCGGACCACCAGACGGTGGCGCTTTGCGACAGACGGAGGGAGGATCAGGTTGAGGGTGCCGTGCTCGTCCTCGATCAGGATGAAGATCACTCCATTGGCGGTCTCCGGACGTTGCCTGGCTACCTGTAGGCCGGCTACTTCCACCCAGGACCGGTCCGGCCGGGCGGAGGCATAGGTGGTCGGCAGTACCACGTCCGGGATCTGACAGCGGGCCAGGGCCATCGGATGCCCTTCGAGAGTCATGCCTGTCGATCCGTATTCCGCCTGGACCCTGTCCCAGCCCTGTGGCTCTGCGAGGTCGGGGGTCTGCTCCGAAGGGAAGGGAAGGGCGAGCTGTCTGCCAACGGCGCTACGGCGGCGATCCGGAGTCAGACCCACGCTCCACAGCCCGGCCACCCGGTCGCCCCGGGGAAGGGACCGCAGCGCTCCGGCCCAGGCGAGCTGCTCCAGGTCAGTCCGCTGCAGGGGCAGACGCGAGGTCAGATCACCGAGATCACAGAACTTTCCGGCCTGCTCACGTTCCTCGACCAGTTTCTCCATCTCGTTCGTCGTCACCCCTTTGACGTAACCGAGGCCGATCCGTACGGCCGGCTGCTGATCGCTCTGTTCCGTCCATTCGGTCACGCATTCGACCCGGCTGTGATTGAGGTCGGGCGGCAGGACTTCGACTCCTGTCCTTTTTGCTTCCTGAACCAGTGAATCGGGTGGGTAGAAGCCCATCGGCTGTTCGTTCAGCAGCGAAGACAGAAACTCCGGCGCGTAGTAGTGCTTGAGCCAGGAGGACTGGTAGGCAAGCAGGCCAAAAGCCGCCGAATGCGCCTTGGGGAAACCGAAACCGGAAAAGCCGATGATCTGATTGAAGATCTCCTCGGCCACATCCCGCGCCACGCCATTCCCTGTGGCTCCCCGGATAAAGCTCTGATGATGGGATTCCAGCGACTGGCGGGAACGCTTGCGGCTCATCGCCCGGCGCAGAGATTCGGCTTCCGAGGAACTGAATCCGGCCACATGCATGGCGACTTCGATCACCTGCTCCTGGAAGATGATCACGCCATGAGTTTCGTCCAGCACCGGCCGCAGCAGATCATGAGCGAAGGGGACCTCATAGCCCGGGTCTTCGCGCAGTCTGCGGCGTCGCTCCACATACGGATGTACCGCCCCTCCCTGGATCGGACCGGGACGGATCAGCGCGACCTGGATGGTCAGGTCATCGATGTTCTCGGGCTTCATCCGGGGCAGCATCTGCATCTGGGCCCGGCTTTCGATCTGGAAGACACCGGTTGTCTCTGCCCGCTGAATCATCGAATACACCTCGTGGTCATCTAGTTCGATCCGGCTCAGATCCAGGGTCTCTCCGCGGGCCCGATGGATTTCATCGATGGTCTTCTCGACCGCGGAGAGCATTCCGAGGCCGAGCAGGTCGATCGTGAGGAAACCCGCGTCCTGGCAGGAATCCTTGTCCCACTGGACGATCTGCCGCCCTTCCATCGCGGCCGGCACAACCGGACAGATCTCGATCAGGGGCCGGGTCGCAATCACCATTCCGCCTGAATGCTGGGAGGCATGACGAGGCAGGCCGCGGGCGTCACGGGCAAGCCGGGTCAGATGCTTCCAGGCCGCTGAATGGGCGCGCCCGGAACCGATTGCATGGGCCAGGTCGCGTTCGAAATCATCCGAGCCACTGTGGAAATCAACCGCCCGGGCGGCCCGCTCGATCTCGGTCTGCGGAATGTCGAGCACCTTGCCGAAGTCGCGGATTGCCCCCCGTGAGCGGTAGGTGGGGAATGCAGCGACCAGGGCGGAACGGTCGTGACCGTAGCGGTGATGGATGCGGGGGATCAGTCGTTCGCGGATGTCACGGGGGAAGTCGAGGTCGATGTCGGGGATCGCCGTCACTTCCTCGTTGAGAAAACGGCCGGGGAAGAGATCCGCCTTGACCGGGTCGATGTGAGAGAGGCCGGTCAGGTAGCAGACGATCGAACTGACGCTGGACCCCCGGCCGCGGCCGGGCGGAAGCACGCCCCGTGCGGATGAGGGTCCACGGACCTCGAGCGCCACCTCCCGGGCCAGTTCGAGCAGGTCATGGTGAAGCAGGAAGAACCCTGCGAGTCCTAGCCCGCTGATGATCTTCAATTCGTTCTCCAGCCTTGTGACCGCATCGGCTTCCTGCGGTGTGCCCCGGTAGCGCTCGGTCATGCGGGACTGGCAGAGGGCGGCGAGGTCACGGTCAGCGGCCGGGTCGCCCTGCTGCGGGTAGCGGTAACCGAGCTCGTGTTCCAGGTCGAACCGGAGCCGCTCGGCCAGATGTTCAGTTTCGGCCACTGCCTCGGGGTAGTCGGCAAAACGGACCGCCATCTGGCCGGGGGAAGCCAGGCTGGAGGTCGAGTTACCCCGCCGGTAAGGCTCCGAGCCGGCCAGACTGCTCCCCAGTCGGACCGCGACCAGGGCGTCCTGCAAATGGGCTCTCCCGCTTTCGTGGCTATGGACGTTGCCGGTCGCTACCAGACCGAGGCCGAGGCTCCGGGCCAGACCAGCCAGCCAGCGGTTCCGGGCATGGTCATGGCGCCAGTAAGGGCGCTGGATCTCGATCCGCAGGTTCTCCGGTCCGAACCACCTTCTGAGCCGGCGGGTCAGGTGTTCACCGCGGGCCAGATCCCCATCGGCCCAGACGGCTGGAATCAGTCCTTGCCGGGCACAGCCAGTCAGGCAAACCAGCCCTCCGGCCCGGTCGGCCAGCTCACCCAGCGGCAGTCGGGGGCCGGCCAGGCTGCGGTCCGGGGTGTCCCTGGTGCGGGCATGTGCGATGGTTAGGAGCCGGCAGAGGTTGTGGTAGCCGGTCTTGCTTTCGGCCAGCAGGGTCAAATGGAAGCTGCGTCCGCGTTCCTCGACCGTTAGTTCGGCACCCGTGATCGGTCGCAACCCGGCGCCTTTGCATGCCACGGCGAACTCCATTGACCCCCAGATCCCGTCGTGGTCGGTGAGTGCCAGGGCGGGGTAGCCCAGCTCTGCCGCCCGGGTGGCCAGATCCAGCGGCGAGGAAGCCCCGTCCAGAAACGAGAAGGAAGAGTGGCAATGGAGTTCGACATAGGCCATGTCAACCCCGGATCCCGTCAGAAAACCGGGTTCCACACAAACTCGTGGTTTCGAACAAACTCGTGGTTTCGCGCAAACCCGGGATTCCGCGAGATTGAGAAATCGGCCATATAGCGCTCCTTTTCACAACCTCGATGGGGTCAGGCCCGCTGGGCAAACCAGTGACCGGAGGGAAAGGCACAAAAAAGAGTCAGGTCGCGACCATCGATCAGGACCACCTCGAAATACCAGCGACTGACCGGGGCGGCAGTCCACCAGCCGTCCTCGACGATCCACTCCTCACGGACCTGAACCACATCGATGTTCTCGACCTGAACCGGGGCATTGCCGGAATTGGTGACGACATCGACCGGGCGAGGCTCGTAGAGACGGGTTGGCCGGGCAGCGGAAGCGGCAATAGTTGCTCTTCTCACCGGTTCACTCCGGACTGTAGGGGGTCAGCAGCATGCGCCGTTCGGGCAGGCGCGACTCCGGCTCCGTCTCGAGGATCCGCATCAGCCCGCTCTCGCCGACCGTGGCCCGGACCTGCCGGGCCGCCTCGCTGAGGCGCCGACGCCGGGTTTCGCCGGGACGGTTGATCACCTCAAGCTGTTCGACTGTCTGCGGCCCCGCCTCCAGCAACCGCAGACCCAGCTTCCCGGCCGGACGTGGCAGTTGATCGAGGGCGGGCTGGAGCAACATGCGCAGGATCAGGGCCGAAGAGGTGGGCTGTCGAGGTGAGACCTGACGGGTCCAGCTGCCGCCGCCGAGCAACTGCGCTTCCACCATCAGGGACCTGACGCTGGTCCCTGAAGCCCTGAGCCGGACCGCGAGCCGGTCACAGAGGATCGTCAGCCCTCCTTCGAGATGGCTTCCGGTCGCCGCTTCCGGGAGTTCAAGCCACTCCTCGACCTTCTCGTATGGCGGGCGGGGCCGAAGTGGTCCTTCCTGGCCTGTCGCGAGGTCACGGGCGGCAAGGCCGATGTTCCCGAACCGGTCGGCAATCGCATCGGTCGGCAGTGCGGCGAGGTCACCAAGGGTCTTCAGACCGAGCTTGCGCATGGCTTCCAGCATGCGGCGACCTTCCGGGGCGGAACCGGGCAGACGGTCGAGCAGAATGCCGACCGGCAAGGTGGAAAGAAAGCCGGCCAGTTCTTCCGGGGGCAGGATCCGGTGAAGAGCTGCCTCATTCCTTCCACCGATGCCGACAGGCTGATCTCCGGCCAGGGCCAGGGCAGCGAGACGGGTGGGGGAGGCGGCGGTGAGAAAAGCGGGACCGAGCTTCCGTCCGATCGCATCCAGCACGCCTTCGAGGCCACCGTGGAGTCTTTCGATTCCGGCGGCTTCAAGGAACGCTTCGCCATCGGCCTCCGATTCAACGCTCGCACCAATCGATTCGAGCCGGCCGATAACCGCCTCCCAGATGCCGGCAGCCCGGGCCGGATCGGGGGTGATCATGCTCAAGCCGGGGCAGATGTCAACCGCTTCTCCAAGCCCCATACCCGGCCTGACTCCGAGCCGGTGTGCGGCTGGCGAAACCTCACCGGTGACCTGTGCTCCATCATGCTGGGGAGCAAGGGCAATCGGCTCCAGAAGGCGGTTCTGGTCCTTTTCCAAAGCGGCTCTGAGGCCCAGGAGGGGGAGGATGACGCAAACGATCATATACGAACGTATGTTCGCATATCCGGACAGGTCCGGTCAAGACATAATCTTTCTGAAACGGTTTCGAAGGAAGGATCGGCATGGCAAAGCGGGAGGGCTACCAATGTGACTGGTGCGGAACAGATCTGGAAGAGGACCAGGGCTACCGTCTGCTTTGGCCCGACAAGAGCCTCGGCACCGCCTTCTGCCGTCTGGAGCACGTCGTTCCCTTCCTGATGCAGAAAGACCAGTGGCACATCTGGTCCGGAGTTGAAGTCCCTGAGGGTGCTCCTTCAGCTTCCACTGCCACTGGCAATGAGCTGGGCGATAACGCCCTCTATCTGGTTCATCATCGGGGAGAGCACCGTATCCCCGACAGTTTCGAAAGCAAGGAAGCCCTGCTCGAATGGGCCAGGGGCGGCGGCCATTTTGCCCCCTGACCGGGTGTCTGGAGCAGACGCCTGGTTACACCGGATCCTGACCGGGATGTCCGGACTAGACGCCTGGTTACACCGGATCCGGTGGCCGGGCCGGATCCACTTCATCTGACTGTCCCTCCGGATCAGCGCGGTGTAGCGCCTCGATGCCCATGAACCCGAGGCCGGCGCACATCGCGGTGGCGATCAGCAGGCCGGCTACCGTCCCCATCGGGAAGTTGCTCTGGCCGGTCCAGTAGAGAATGCCGGAAAGTTCGGCTGGTTCGCCGTCAACCTTCAGCGGGATCCGGTAGTCGCGTACAGCCTGCGTAACGGCTGGGTCCTCGACCACCTCGGGGACCGCATCGCTCATCGAGTGGCTGCGCCGGTCGAACCAGACCAGGGTCCCGTCATCGCTCTGCTTCTCCCATCTGGGCGGTGCTTTCGGATCTGCGGATTCCTCGACCGGAGTTGTTGCGTAGCGGTCCTGGTTCAGGAAGTAGGCGGGCGAAAGGGTGTTCAGGGAAACCGTCCCGTCCGGGGCGAGTTTCGCGTAGGGCTCTCCTTCGTAGCCCATCACGATCACTTCTTTGTCACTCCCGTTCTTCAGGCGCAGCCTCGCGTCATAGTCGAGCATCTCGAACTCGATCCCTTCGGCCAGGCGGGAGGGAGTGATCTCCTCCGGGACCGACTCGAACAAATGTGACGAGTCGGTGTGGGCTGCCGCCGGGGTCACCGGCAGCAGGCAAAGCGACCCGATGAAGGCGAGGGCTGCCAGCAACACGAGAAGCGCGGGCTTTACCCCCGGTACCAACTTGTCGCGGGTCATTTCGAGGCCTACTTCCCTGAACCCGAGGACTCGGCCACAAAATCAGCGACCTGCTGGGCTTCCTCACCCGAGAGCAGGGCCGGTGGCATCGCTCCGGAACCAGCCCCGCCATTCTCGATTGCCGAAAGCACCAACGCCGAATCCGGCTGAAGGTCATCGAGGTTGGGACCGACTGTGGCGGTCGTGCCGGCTGCCTCGAGCGTGTGGCAGCTACCGCAGGAGGCCGTGAAGGCACTGGCACCAGGACCGGCGGCGACCGGTTCTTCAGCGGACCCGCCGGATGTCGCGGCCGGCACATCGGCGGTGACCTGCGTATCGGCATTGTTCTTGCCGATTTCGTAGGCGACGATCATCGCTGCGAGGACCAAACAGCCAATCGCGATTCCGGCCAGCCAGGCCTGGAGCGTGCGGTCACTTCCTCCTCCCGTTCCAGCCTCACTCTTGTCCCGTTTTTCCTGTTCTTCTTCCATCGATCACCCTCCGGTTACGCCCGCTGCGAACATCAGTCCCATCCCGACCGAGGAGATCAGGACAGCCCAGCCGGCCGTACGGCCGAGCGTTGACGCGCCCAGCCCCAATAAAAAGCCCAGTATCAGGACAACGAAGTGATACGAGGCATGCAGAAAGTTTTCGTCTTCGATGTCGGTGTAGATCGCGGGAATCATGAAGAGGAGCATTCCGGCCGGCAGCAGGATGACCGTGATCAGACCGATGTTTGTCCAGCGGGGAGTGATCCTGCGGGCGATCGCCGGTGTGGAAGCCAGCGCCGCCGCCAGCATTGCCCCGATGAAGAACTGGACAGCATGGGCGAGGTGGTGGAAACCTATCGTCGCTTCGGAGGCCTCCGAGATCGGAGGCAACAAAGCGAAAGAGGCGATCACGGCAAGTCCGACTGTCACTGCGATACCAAAGGGACTCCGAAGCAGAGGCTCGGGCGCGTTGCCGAGTGCGAGATCCGCCTCGGTCGAAGCACCTGCGATCGAAGCGAGTGCCGGTTCGGGAGGAGCCTCCCTGCGTCGCGCGAGTGCCGTTCGGGCAAGGGAGAAAAACTCCAGAAGGAGCATGAAGAAACCGATCAGGAAGACGATCGCGAAGATCGATGCAACGAGGCTGTAGTTCTCTGTCCCGATCGGCTGGACTGCCCAGCGGCGGGGTATTCCCAGCGCACCGGAGATGTACCAGCTGAAGATGAACCCGTATCCGCCTCCGACCATCAGGAGAGGAGCCCAGATCGTTGTTCTGCGACTGGCGGTTCTCCCGGCAGCCCGCTCGAGCATGTACGAGACCAGGGCCATCATCCACATCCCCACACCCATCATCAGGTAATTGTGGAAATGTGCCGGTACCCAGAGTGTGTTGTGAAGCCGGAAGTTGATCGGGATCAGCGAATCGATCACCGCCCCTGAACCGCCAATCGCCCAGCCGGCGAAACCCAGGTACAGCAGGACCGAGGTGAGGGTCCAGCGGAACCGGGAACCCCAGATCAGCATCATCCCGGTGTAGATGGTCACCACCGCGACCGGTATCGCGGCCGCCGAAGAGGCGACCAGCGAAATCATCTGCGGGGCACCGGGCTGGACGAAATCCATGTAAAGGTGGTGCGAGTAGGCCGTCATCACGAAGACGATGGTGAAAAGCCATCCGATCGCCAACGGCTTCGAGAGCTTCCACTGCCGTCCGGCGTAAAGCGGCACCAGCACGTAGATCATTCCGGCGGCGAGGTAGATGATCAGGTTGGCGATCGTGTGGCCGAAGAAATAGGTGAGGTTCTTCGCCCAGAGCGCGTCGAGCGCCACCTGTCCGTCGATCGTATGGTCAAGCAGGGCCATGACGATGGTCATCCCGACCGCACTGCAGATGACTCCTTGAATTGTCACCGCGGTCGCAGCGATCACCTGGGGCGGGGGACCGGTTGGATCCTTTCCACGCAACCACTTGACCCCGAGTGCTCCGCTCAGTCCGCCATAGGCCTGGGTGGTGGCTTTCAGGACATCGATGCAATAGACCATGAACCCGACTCCGACAAGGCCCATGCCGATGATGAAGGTGACCGCCGCCCAGGTGGACCACTGGCCCGATGCGTCGAAAGGCAGCGGGAAGAGGAAAGTCCAGCCGGCCGCGAACCCGCCGATCAGGACCGCGACCACAATGAGGACGGCTCCCGCGACAATCGCCAGCCAGCTTGCGATCGCACGTCCGAGGCTAAGTCCGGGAACGACAGCCCGGACCACGAACCACAGGCCTCCCATCATCGAGAGGAGCGCACCGGCCAGCATGCCGGAGGCGTGAAGGGTCATCAGGCGATAAAACCATTCGGGCGAGACCCCGACCGTGTCTGCCTGGGTGAACCTCATGAGCAGGCCGACCAGGGCCATCAGCGCGAAGAGCGCCAGTCCGGTGCCGCCGAACAGCCAGCCAACCAGATTCTGGGGCTTCGACGTATTCGGATTGAACTTTTCTCCGAGCGGGTGGAGAACTCCACCGTTGGTATTTGCCGCTTCCGTCGCGGTCGCCGCCTGGCTCACTGCGTCACCTCGAATTCCTTCATCATGTCGTGGTGTTTGAAGCCGCAGTACTCGAGGCAGGCCATCATGTAGGTGCCCGGTTTGTCGAAAGTCAGGTCAAGCTGGTTGTGGTAGCCGGGCATCGCCTGGACGCTTCCCATCAGGACTCCATCCGGGTCGTAGATACCGAGGCCATGGTTCACATCGGCGGATGTCACGTCGAATGAGACTTCGCTGCCGACCGGGATGGTCTCCGGGTTCATCGACCAGTAGAAGAGTCCGCCACTCACATTTACGGTGGCGGTTGCTTTGGAGTCGCCGGGAAAGGGCAGGAAGAAAAGCGAAAGGACAACGCCGGACCCCAGCAGCAAAACCAGGAAAGCCAGCCAGGCCCGCCGGAGCCTGTATCCCGTGTCGGTGACGGTCTCAAACGCCACATTGCGGCTGGACTGGCGGGCGACGACCACGAAAATGGTCACGAGGGCCATGGTTACGAACAGGAACGCCATCAAGACAGCGACCTGAAAACTCCCAAACGAGACTTCCATTCGTGGCTCCTTCGGTTTCAGACCGGATACCACCCCGGACGCGGGAGACTTTACCTATCCGTCGCTGGGTAAAGTCAGTAATTTCCCGTATGATTTCGGGGTGATCAGGATCTTGGGGACGATCAGAACCGGATCACGATCTGACCGGATCTCCCAGGGGGGTTGGATCAGGGACTCGCGTTTGCTTTGACGGACCGGGACTTGTTGCCCGATTCGTCGCGCCCTGCTGCCTTCGTAGCTTCGGCCCGAACCCTGGCCCGCCGGGCGGCCCTTGCCTTTGCCGCCCTGGCTTTGGCTCTCGCCCTGTCGGCGCGCTGCCGCCTGGAAGCTTCCCTGCCTGCCTTTTCAGCAAGCCGGTAGGCAAATGCATTGATGGCCTCGGCCGTTTCCTCCGGTGCCTCGATCTGCGGCGAGTGACCAGAACCGGCAATCAGCAGGGTTTCCGCACCCGGTATGGCCGCATAGGCGCTGAGAGCCTGACGCGCGTCGTAGATCTGGTCCTCCTCGCCGAAGATGACCAGCAGCGGCTTGCCGGCCTCGGTCAGACGTTCCGGCAAAGAACTGCTTTCGGTGAAGTCTTCGCTCCGGGCGGCCGACTCCTTGTAGGCGGGATAAGTCATTGCGCGGACGTCATCGACGTACTTGTCCGGCACGTCATAGCCGGGAGCGAAGCCCTGCGCGACATTTCGGCGGATCATCGCGTCCGGTGCGACCCGCCACAGGGCCTGGCCGAGCATCGGTGTGCGGATTGCCCTGGCTCCACCCGAAAGTCCGCCGAACGAATTGTCCGGAGCAGAATCGATTATCACCAGACCCCTGACAAGGCCGGGAGATTGCTCGGCGACCGAGGTCACGACCTTGCCTCCAAGCGAATGACCGACCAGAATCGCGCCGGAAACATCGAGTCTGGAGAGCACCTGGGCGACCAGGCCGGCCTGGGTCTCCACGGAATAGTCCGAATCGGGTTTCGCGGAGCCGCCATAACCGAGCATGTCGATGGCGATGACCCGGTGACCGGTCCTCAGCAGGGGAATCAGGTCATCCCACCAGTTGATCGCCCCGGCCGAGCCGTGGATCAGGACGATTGGAGTTTCGATGTAGCTGGATCGGGCCTGCGTGATGCCGAGGTGGGGGACTCGGCCATGCCGGTTGGCGACGTCGATAAAACCGGAAAGCGACTCCTGCCGAGGCGGTGCGCCGGTATCGAGAACCTGGAGCTGGCCGGAAGTGGTCTCGACGAGCTGGGCACCCGGAATGTCCAGGCTGGCCGATTCGGTCTCGTTGTTGAGCGCGAAAGCATTGAGCGCGATCAGGACAAGCAGGATCAGGAGGATCCCGACGATGATCTTCAGTGGTCGCCCGATCCGGGAACCCACGCCCCGCTCTTTATGACTCGAAGCCCGCGTCATTACCGGTGTTACCCTAGTCCGGCTTTCGGTCGGGCTGCAAGGTCCCCGTCCAGTCACACGAAAATCGTCAACCACGGGGTACACAACAGATGCAGAAGTTCGTAATTCAGGGCGGGGTACCGCTCTCCGGCGAGATCACGGCCGCAGGCAACAAGAACGCCGCCCTGCCCATTCTCGCTGCCTGCCTCCTGACAGAGGAGCCGGTGACTGTTGCGAATGTTCCCCGGATCCGGGATACGGAAGCACAGATTGACCTGCTGGCAGCTCTGGGAGTGACCGTTGAATGGGTCGAAGACAACACGGTCCGGCTCTGCGCGAAGGATGTCGAGGGAACCACCCTCGATGAG
>JAGQUU010000067.1 GCA_020438345.1 Solirubrobacterales bacterium
ATGAAGGATGCCCTCCGGGCGACACGAGAACTGAGGAAGAACGCATGAGTGAAGAAGCATCGGTCTACGGGGTTGCGAGCCAGATCACTTCGTATCAGCAGTCAGCCCTGATCGGGACCGCGGTAGAGGTTGGATTGCCCAACGCGCTTTACGGCTCGCCCATGACTCTCGAGCAACTGACCGCCGAACTCGGCACCGACCCGCGCGGCACGATGGGCCTGCTCTCTGGGCTGGTCACCTTCGGAATAATCAACCGGCGAGACGGGATGTTTCGTCTCACCGCGGATGGTGAGCTGCTTGCCGATGACCATCCCGAGTCGATCGCCATGATCAGCCGCAAGGAGTGGTTCTTTTACAAGCTTTGGGCGAACATGCCGGAAGCCGTCCGCACCGGCCACACCCAGACCGGTGCCTGGCGCGACAGACTTGAAAACGATCCGGATCAGGCCCACGATTTCCTCCGGGCCCTCGATGACCTCTGTCGCCTCTACGGTGGCGACTTGCCCGGTCTCGCCGGACTGGAGAAGGGCGGACGACTCCTCGATGTCGGCGGCGGCGCCGGCTCCCATGCAGCCAATCTGGTCAAGGCGGTCCGCGGCCTCGAAGCCACCGTGCTCGATCTGCCGGGCGCCGAGCCGGTTCTGAGAGAGCGCCACCCCGAACTCGATTTCGTGGCCGGTGACATCGATCAGCCCCGCTTCGGCCGGCCCGAAGGAGAAACCTGGGATTACATCCTGGTCTCGAACATCCTCCATGACCACCCGGCCGACGAGAACGAACGGATCATCGGTGAGGCGGCAGGATTGCTCGCTCCAGGTGGTTCACTCGTGATCTACGAATGGGTGATTGACGAAGGTCGCACTTCACCACCTGGTGTCGCCTCGTTCACCCCGATGATGGTGATCGAAAACGAGGGCGGTTGGACCTGGACGGAGAACGAAATCGGCGAGTGGATCCGTGCCGCAGGCCTGACTCCTCGCCCGATCAGCCAGGGTCCCGGCCCGATCGCCGTGATCAGAGCAGAAAGCGATCCTTCCTGATTCATCCCGGGCAAGAAGGCCCTCTGGTTGATTCAGATTGACGAAGAACCTTCCGGATTCGTCTGGAGCGAAGAATCGGCCACATAGCGCTCCAGTCTTCAACGCAGATGTGGTCGATGGGCTCTAGGTGGCCGATGGGCTCCAGGTGTGGCCGATGGGCCTCACTCAGCCAGGCACGTGTCTGGCTGAAATCCGCCCAATCTGGCCGAACCCTGGTCCGCCCAATCTGGCCGAACCCTGATCCGTCCAGGCTGGCTGAACCCTGATCCGTCTAGGCCTGCTGAACCCTGAAGGCGGGCCCCCGGGCTCCGGTGTTGAACTTGGCCTGGGCTACGTTCAACCGCCACGGCGCGGGCAGCCGGCCGTCGGTCCGGTTCAGGAACTGGCGGAACAGGTTCGATGCCTGGTTGCAGGAAATTCCGTTCAGAACATCGATGTAGTAGGGGCCGCGTGGCAACGAGAGGGCACCGATCCGGTCGTTGTGAAGAACCCTGAAGGTTCCGGAGCATCGGGCGTACCGATGGTTGTTGTCCGGGTTCGGCGAAGGTCCATAGGCTCTGTTCACTTTGAAGCCCGTCCGGCCCGCGGTGCTCTTGTAGAAGATGCCCATGATCGGGTTCAGCTTCCAGGGGGCGGGGAGACGACCGTCATAGTCGGTCAGGAACTGCTGGAAGAGGCGAACCGCCTGGGCGCAGTTCATCTTGTTTGGATCGATCAGTGTGAGCCTGTACTGGCCGCGGGGAACCTTGAAACTCCCGATCGAGTCATTGTGGACGACCGTGAAGTAGCCAGGGCAGGAACGGCCGGAGTTGCCACTGGGGGTGCCACTCTTGCCGGCCGGGGTTGCGGTGAATCCCTTGTCCGAGCTGCCGGAGCGGAAGGTCCGGGTGTTGCCGCTGAGGGTCAGCCGCCACGGGCTGGGGAGTTTGCCATCCCAGTCCTGCAGGAATTCCTGAAAGTACTTTGTCGATTCGGCGCAGGACAGGCTCGCCCCGTTCAGCACGCTCACGTTGTAGAAGCCGGCCGGGAATGAAACGTTGCCGATCCTGTCGTTGTGAACAACCCGGAACTGGGGGCACTTGACCGGAGCTGCCTGCGCGCTTTCCGGCTTGCCGCCAAGCACGAGGACCACCAGGGCCAGCAGGGCGAGCACTCCGGCAACAGAGTACTTCGCGTATCGACGGGTCAGATTCAGGTAGTTCTTCGCATAGGGCATATAGAAAGGAACCCTATCCGGACCGACAAGTTCCGGCGAAGCGGTTTCCTGAAATGAAAAGGGGCGCCCGTAGGCGCCCCAATTCACGTGTTGTCCGGGTTTTCTACTTGTAGAGAGCGATGTAGTACCGCTGGGTGTCATTCGGCGCGCCGGTCCCGCCGTCAACCATCTGGACTGCGACCTCTTCACGGCCGTCACAGAAATTGTTGTCCGAGAGGACGACGTTCGGAATGTCATTGGTGGTGCCGGCCGGGACCCGGTACGGGGTCACCTGTGCATGCCGGGGCTGGAACCCCAGTCCTCGAATGCAGGTAAAGGAGTTCTCCCGGGTCACGGTTGCGCTTTCGAAACCGAAGGACCACTCAGCCGGGACGCTGATCGTTGACGGTCCGGCGTCTACATACGCGTAAGCGGCCGGGGAAGCGAGTTCGGCAGCAGTCTTGCCACCGACCTTGTCCGCGTTGGCAGCCGTGTCGGCTCTCGTGGCCGTTTCGGCACTGGTGGCGGAATTCGCCTTGTTGGCATTGTCAGCCGAATCAGCCGACTGGGCTTTCGGCACAACACCGAGCTTGCTTTCGTTGATCTGGGCACCGGTGACGGTGTTCTTCTTGAGCGCCTTTCCGGCCACTGTGCCGGCCTTGATGTTCTTGCCGTTGATCTTGACCGCGGCATAGGAGGTGCCACCGATCGCAACGAAAAGCGCGAGGATTGACAGGATGAGTGAAGGCGAAATTCGCCGTTTGCTTGAAGTGTTCATGGCAGCATCCTGCGACGGAATTCGGTCGGGCACATCAGGGGAGCACCCTTAACCACCTGCGCTCTTCCCTGAGCAGGTGCCCCTGAAGATGCGCCGATTGATCCGTGGGGACCCTTTTGCGAACCTTTGTTCATGCTTCTCCTTGTCCTGTTCGGGTTCATCGCGGGAGCCGGCACCGCGCTTTCCCCCTGTGTGCTGCCGGTCTTGCCGGTGGCACTTTCGGTGGCGGCGACGGGTGGCCGTCGCCGTCCCGCCGGGATTGTGGCCGGACTGGTGGCCTCGTTTACTTTCGCGACGGTCGCTCTGGTCTATGTGATCGACGCGCTTGGGCTGCCGGATGACCTGACCAGGAACCTGGCGATAGTGGTGCTAGTCGGCTTCGGGCTGCTTCTGCTTCTGCCGGCTCTTTCCGCCCGGCTGGAAGGATGGGTGAGTCGTTTCACGGCCAGGTTTACGCCGCGGCGAGAAGCGGAAGGTTTCTGGTCGGGGGTCCTTGCGGGAGCTGGTCTTGGTCTCGTCTATGCCCCTTGTGCCGGCCCGATTCTGGCCAGCGTGATCACGGTTTCCGCCACCCAGGAATTCACCTTCGACCGTCTCGCGATTGCATTCTCCTACGCGCTCGGTTCTGCGCTGGTCCTCTATCTGCTGTTGCTCGGTGGCCGGCGGCTGATCAACCCGTTGCTTCGTCGCACTGCCTGGATCCAGGCGGCCATGGGGATTGTGTTGATCGTGTTCGGGATCGGGATGGCCGCGCAATGGGATCTCAGATTCCAGAGCTGGATCGCTGATGATCTGCCGTCCGCATTGGTCAACCCGACAAAGGATCTGGAGTCGAGCGATGCGGCGATAAACCGCCTGGCCGACCTTCGGCCGAGTCACTTTTCCAGGCAGGCGGAGCAGATCGCATCGGGTTCCCGGGCGGTCCAGTCGCAGCCCGGGACGGCGTCGAACCTGCCGGTTATCGGGATCGCCCCGGAGATTCAGGGAACCCGGGAATGGTTCAACACCCCGGGAACGCGGCCATTGAGGATGGCGGAGCTTCGGGGTCAGGTCGTCCTGATCGATTTCTGGACTTACACCTGCATCAACTGCATTCGGACCCAGCCCTGGCTGAATGCGATGTGGGACCGGTATGGAGGTCGGGGCCTGACGATCATCGGGGTTCACACACCGGAGTTCCCTTTCGAACGGGATGCCGGCAATGTCGAAGAAGCAATCGAACGGGCAGGAATCGAATATCCGGTGGTGCAGGACAACGACTACGCGATTTGGGATTCCTACGCGAACCAGTACTGGCCGGCCGAGTACTTCATTGACGCGGACGGAAGCGTCCGCTACGCCCACTTTGGCGAGGGGGACTACTCACACAAGGAAGAAGTGATCAGGGAGCTTCTTGAAGATGCGAACAGGAATCCGGGTGCCGGATTGACCGGAGCTGAAGGGATGGAGGCAGCTCATGTTCTGCTTACCCCGGAAAGCTACCTGGGCACAACCCGTGCGGACCGGTTCGAGAACGGTTTGCTGCTCCCGGGGGTTCATGATTTCGGTCCACTCGCAAAGCCGGGCGCCGACCAGCTCGCCTTCGGAGGCCGCTGGAACCTCGGCCCGGAGGAAGCTCTTTCCCGAGGTGGCGAGATCGCGGTCAACTTCAGGGCGAAGCGGGTCTACCTGGTTCTCACCTCTCCGGGCGGGCCGAGAACTGCCCGGGTCGAACTGGACGGAAAGCCGGTCAGGGGCCGCGACGCCGGAGTCGATGTGAAGCTGGGAACTGTCACCGTGAGAGACCAGCGGCTCTATTCGCTGATCGACCTTCCAGCTCCCGGTCGCCACACTCTCACGGTCAGGCCCCAGCCGGGAATTCGCGGCTACGCATTTACATTCGGCTGACCCAGGCCGGGGCGGAGCGCCAGAGCCGGTGATCAACCCATAGAATGGCCCGCTCAGGGTTTGACCTCTGGTTCCGCCATTGTCCAGCCCGCAAACCCGCGCCCGTAGCTCAGCTGGATAGAGCGTTGGTCTACGAAACCAAAGGTCACAGGTTCGAATCCTGTCGGGCGCGTTTGGTGGGGTGGCCCGAGCTATTCCTTTCGTCTGGCAACCCGGATCGGTCTCCAGCGCCCGACGGTAGTCGCTGGGAGTCCTTCCCCAACTATATGTAGCGCAAGTCGGTTCGCCGAGCCCGTTTCTTGGCTAGCCGTGCGAGCAGCTTCGGCGTCGAAGCCCCTGTAGCGTGAATCTGTTCTGCAAACCGCTCAAGGATGGCGATTTCTGCATCCAGATCCTTGCGGCGAGCGTAGATGATCGCAAGTTGCTCGTAATACCAGGGGGCTACCCCGAGCCTCTCAGCCCTGGATTCGGCTTCGGTTGCTGCGGTTAGCTTCAGAGAAGCTCCTCGGCTGCGGTGTCATTTCCGGCCCGACGGAGAGCCTTGACTTCTCCGACGTACTCAGTGAAGTGCTTACTTCGTACATATCCGGGCTTTTCCAAGCCACACCTTTCTCAGCCGCAGCCGGTCGCGTCCACGAGCTTCGCGCAGACCTCCGTCAGCTTTTCTGACCCTATGGTCGTGATCCGCTCGGTCAGGAATGTCTTGTCCGCCGAGAGGGTGTTGCCGACTGCGAGGACGCACTCGATAGGCATTTCGTCGTCAATACCGATTCTGACCTCGGTATCCAGGTTCCGGATGATTCCGGTCGCTGGCACGGCGATCACGTCGAAGACACGATCTATCGTGTCGTCGCGAGTGAGGATCAGGACGGGCCTGCGCTTCGCGTCCGGTGGCTCATACCACCAGACATCGCCTCTCTTCATGACTGGCGGTCGTTATCCCAGGACAATCCGGCTTCCGCTTCTTGTGCGTCCAGCCGACGCAGCGTCGCTGTCGAGCCTTGGGCGCTGAACTCGTCAACGTTGCCCCACTCGTCGCCGCCGCGCTCTCCTGGAGTCATGTGCTCGCGTTTGACCGCTCGCAGTGCGATCTCGGCGTCTTGCTCACTCCAATGCGGTGCCTCTTTGAGCAGCTTCTCCTTCGCCGTCATACCTAGAGGGTACCGCTTGGTTGAGAACACGAACCGGGTTCGTGCCCCGCTGGCGCCCTTCTGAAAAGGGCAAAGAATGGGCAGGGACGGTGAATGAGGGGCGAAGCAGGACGGCAGAGAATCATGAGCCACTTGGCTCATAGGTCACAAAATGGCATTCTAGAGCCATTTGTCTGGACTTGTGGACGCGATCTACGAAACCAAAGGTCACAGGTTCGAATCCTGTCGGGCGCGTTTGGTGGGGCGGCCCGAGCTTCAGCCTCAGGTGGCTTCAACATCTAGCGGTATCAGGTGGGTGAGTTCCCTTGCCGAAACCTGGGTGTTTCCGGTAAGTCGTCGAACCCGTTCGCCGATCTCATCCGCTGACATTGCAGTCAGGAGATCGTTCCAGTTGATTTTCGGATCAATGTCCTTTCGGGGTCGAATCACGTTCACATGGTTCTCGCCCGCGAACTTCATTCCATCCGGCACAAGCGCGGCGCGAAGGAGCCCTTTGCCCACCGCGCCAACTATCCGGTTCACAACCAGAGCTGGTCCCTGAAGCGGTTCCGTACCCGTCACATACTGGGGCCGCTCGTGATCATCCATCAGTTCGATCCGGCCGTGCCGGATGTTGTGAGCCCAAATCAGCGGCACGCTCTCTTCCGTCGGTTCCCTTGTCAGCCTGTCGCGATGCTGGTTCCAGACCACGCTTCCCGTAACGGCCTCGAACCCCAGCTCGTGCAAAGTCGGTCGACCCCGAAACTCGGCTTCAATTCCTTCCGGATCGGGTGAAAATATGATTCTGCGAAATCCGGATTCTTCGCAGACCCGGCGCAAATGAAAGCAATCACTGCCCGCTCCGGTCCGGATGACGATCAACTGGGCCGCGGTATTGGCGTCCTCGAAAAGATTGTTTCCCGCGAGTATCTCCAGGTGCTCGATAGAGCCGTTGGCGACAATGAACTCGCGTAGCGACTCAAAGTAGGCGCCGTTGTTCACCGAAGGCGGCACGACGAACCCGATCTGCCCCCCGGGGCGGACAGCTTCGAAGGCAATCTGGAAGAACAGGGCGAAAATGTTCGGCCGGCCGGAGATAACGGCCGCAAACCGCTGCCTCTGTTCGGGGGTTGCCCGAAACTGAAAATACGGTGGATTGCCGATGACGAGGTCGAATCCCCCCTCGCCGACCGGTTCGAAAGCCGAGCGGTTCTCGAATCGCGCTTGCGGCACGTTTCGAGCGGCGTAACCAAGGACATCCAGATCGATATCCCAGCCGGTCAGGTCGGCTCCGGGCTCGCGGTTGCTGACTGATGCCAGGAATTCTCCGGTACCTGCGCCGGGATCCAGGACCTTCATTCCCGGGAAAAGGTCCAGCTGATCGATCAACGCTTCCCGGACCCTTCTTGGCGTCATGTACTGGCCAAGAGATTTCCGGGCACCCAGATCCGCTCGCTCCAGCCAGGCCAGGGTCTCTGCCAGGTATGCCGAAGGCACCGCTTCTTCGCATTCGATTCCGGCTGTTGAAGACACGCCACGAAGATACCGGCGGCCCACGACAACTCCGCGCTCATGTCGGGTGGCAGCCCCTGGCCCGGAATCTCTAGTCTCCCCGGGGTGGAGAGGATACGGGAGGAGTCCGTAATCATCGGGGCCGGAATTCATGGTGTCTCCACGGCGCTTGCACTGGCATCGCGAGGTCGCAGATCGCTCATTCTCGAAGCTGCCGCCAGTCCGTTCCAGGGCGCGAGCGTCCGTAATGAGGGAAAGCTGCACCTCGGCTTCGTTTATGCCCTCGATCGCAGCGGCGAGACAACCCGGGCGATGGTTGAAGGGTCCCTTGCCTTTGCGCCCTTGATCGAACGCTGGTGCGGACCGGTGGACTGGGAAAGCATGCGTTCCGATGAGTTCGGCTATGTGGTCATGGGTAATGGACTGGTCGATCCTGACCAGGCAGAGGCACACTACGAATCGGTGCTTGCCGAGATCGAGAAGGTGGCTGTCTCGCTCGGTTCGAACTACGCCGGGGTTGACCTGGGCGATGCCGCCATCCGGCGCCATAATGGTGTCTTTCCAGGGATGGCCGACGGCCACTCAAACTGCTGGTTTGAAACTCCGGAACGGGCGATCGACCCGCGGGTCCTGGCGACCCGCATCGTTGATGCTGCGGCCGACGAACCCTTGATCGAGATTCGTTCGGGCCACCGGGTGGTCCAGGCGGAGCGGCTGGAGAGCGGATTCGCGCTTGAGGTGGAGACGGGTTCCGGGAGGTGCGCCGTCGAAACCGAAAACGTGGTCAACTGCGCCTGGGACGGACGGTCGGCTCTGGACCAGATGGTCGTCGAAGACCTGCCGGCTCCGAACTTCCGGGTGAAGCATCATGTCATCGTCAGGGGTGGGGACACGACAGGGATCGTGCCGGCAACCCTGGCCCAGGGTCCGTTCGGAGACCTTGTGCTCTGGCCGAATGATGATGTTTACATCAGCTGGTATCCGGTCGCACGAACCCATTTTGGCGATCGTCCGGAGGGGGACTTGAGGCCCGACCGGCGCCTGGCCGACCAGGTTCACGAGGTGATCCAGGGTATGTTCCCGGCCCTGGCGGGGTTCAGCCTGGCCGACTATGGCCCCTGCTTCATCGTGGCCGACGGTCAAACCGACATCAACGACCCGGCTAGCAGACTTCACACGAGGGTAGGTGCCGAGCATTCAGAGTTTCAGGGCTGGTATTCGATCAGATCCACGAAGCTGACTACCGCACCTCTCGCCGCCGAACGATGCGCGGCTGCTATCACAGGAATCGGCGCCGAGCTCTGAGTTGGCACCACGCTTGACAATCGCGATTCCGCTTCATCGTGGTGAGAAGTGGATCGAAGGGATCATCGACACTGTGGCCAAAGCGCCGGAATCGAGCCGGGTCATCCTCAGTGACGCCTCCCGTCAGGACGATGCGATCGAGCGTCTGGCCGAGATATTTCGGGCCGACGATCGGGTTGAAGTGATTTCGCGTCCGGAAACGCTGGGCTGGGTCCAGCATGCGAATCTGCTGCTCGAGGAAGCCGAGACCGAGTTCTTCTGCTGGATGCCGCAGGACGACCTGGTCGCACCGGCGGGGTATTTCGAGATGCTTGTCGCCTCCCTTGATCAGAACCCGGATCGGATCCTGGCTTTTCCCACCGTTCTCAGGAAGGCGACCAAAGGCCGGCTCCGAAAGAGGCCTGTCGGCGAAGTCCCCTTTCGGCCCCCGCCGTTGGAGCTCGGCCATGCCGGGCCGGCGGAGGAGGCGGTCCGGATGTTGAGGGACTGGAACCTGGGTCTGGGCTGCTGGCGGGGCGTGTTCCGGACCCGGGAAGCGCGGCCGATTCCCATGACAGATGACTGCGCGGATCTGGTCTGGACCTTTTCGTTGGCACTTGCGGGCAACTTCGTCTGGGTCGAGCCGGCCCGCTACGTGAAGCGGTTCCATCACGGGAGCGCCCACCGTCTGATGCGGTGGCAGGGCATGTCGGGAACCGTGGATCTCTACCGGGCCGAAGTTGAAGCCCGGCTCGGCTCGGACCCGGCGCTGGCCGAAAACGTCATGGATGAAGTCTGCCGCTACCTTCACCGGCACCGACTGACAATGGTCACGGCACCCCTGCGTCCGCTTGCCGCTCTGGCTCTTGACAGGCCCCGGCCCGTATTCGAGTGAGGCCCGTGGAGGCAATCCTCGGATCAACCCGTTCCAGCCAACCCGGATGCTGCCGTAAGGGAGCTCCATCCTGGCCCTCAAACCACTCCAAGTCGCTTCGTGGTCACCTCATCGCGCCGAGCAGGTAAGAATGCCAGACGGGAACAACGCGATGATTCGACCAACAGACCGGGAGATAGAGGCCTGGAGCCGCAAGTCCAAGCGGCAGCAGCTGGCTCTGCTCTGGGATGAATACGAGCGGGACGGGGTCAAGGTGATTTCCTGCTGGGAAGAAACCGATTGGTCTTCTGTCTATGTCATTTCCGCGTCACAGTCGAAACGTCCCAAGCCCGGGAAGTGGTGGGCGATCTGCTTCGTTGACTTCGGCCATCGGGAAGCAGACAAGGTGGTGTTTTCTGACGACCGGGCGGGAGAAGCCGCGCCCGCGCCGATCAGGGATGCCAGGGAGATCAGGTACCTGCTTGAAACGAACGGGATCGACGAGCGGGACGAGCTCTGCGAGTTGCTGATCACCCTCGGGTCCCGCCGCGACGAAATCGATATCCCGCTGATATCCGCCTTCGCTGGCCACGAAGACAAGGTCGTCAGGTACACCGTGCTCGGGATGCTCTCCTGGCAGCCGTCGGTGACCAATGCCGATCTCGGTGCGAGATTCGGCAAAGACACTGACCCCAGGGTGGAGGATCTGGCGGTCCGCTTTGCGGCCGGAAGGGCCCCTCGACGGACCAGAATCTGAGACCCGGAGCTTTCTGAATTTCCCCATTTGGGGGATTTGGGGGAGTAGGGTGCCGGACGAGAACCCGAACGGGAGGTGCCGCTCATGAAACTGGCCATTCGAACGACCGCAGTCCTGCTTGCTTCACTCGGTTTGCTGGTTGTCGCGGGGTCCCGGGCTGCGGCAACTGCCGGGGCTGCACCAGCCATCAACACCGCACCAATGGCCAGTGACGGAGTCCGTTACTTCGCCTACATGACTCCGAGGCGGATCCCGGTTGTGCTCGACACCTGGCGGCGTGAGACCAACCCGATCCGGAATGCAAAGGGCTGCCAGCCGCTTGATGTCGGTGGATCCCGGGTGCTACTGACCTGTGGCAAGGCAGACAAAGAACACATGCGGACCACGAAAACCGCATCCGCGCGTGGCGGAAAGGCACGCAGGCTTCCCCACAACAAGAGCGGCTTCTGGAACTCGATCGGCAGGTACTGGGTCGAGGGCAACGCGCCCTGCACCGGCACCGGTGGCTGCCTTGCCGGCCGGGTATACGTCAACTGGCGGACGGGAAAGATCGATTCTCCCAAGGGCATTCCGGGTAACTTCGACGAGGCCAACCTTGAACGGCCGAAGCTCCGATATCGGTCGCCCGCCTTCATTCCGGCCGGGTTTGCGAACACCTGGAAGGTCTGCTGGGCCGGTGAAATTGTCGTAACCGACACCGGCAGGATCCGGGTCTGGAGGAACCGGCACAGATCGGTCGTGATCGGAACCGGGGACAATCTCAGGTCCGGATGCAACTCTTTCGGAGGTCTCCGCATCGGAAGTGGAAAGGTCACCTGGAACCGGGGACGGGTGATCCACGCCTACAACGCAGTGACCGGCATGGACTACTCGCGGAGACTCGCCAATCCGACGAAGATCGTCCCGGTCCGTGACGGTGCTGTCGTTGCGATGAAGGTTCGTGACGGAACGAAGCAGGACCGCTACCGGATCCGCTTCGTCACGCTGCCCTGAGGGGTGCGACCGTAACCCGGTCCCTGGCCGGAACCCCGGTTACGACCGGGACTACGGCCCCTGGCGGTGGCCTCCCGGCCGGAGGCGTTCCGCCATGTTGTCTAGCGGGAGATGAGGGTTGTTTCGGCACCGTTCCCCGGGGTGGAGGTGATCATCCGGCGACGGGCCGGTTCCGACCGGTTGTGATGGGTCGCGACCCTGGTTTCACGGAGCAGTTCCCGCAGGACAATCCCCATTTCAAGTTGAGCGAAGCTGGCGCCGACGCAACGCCTTCTGCCTCCGCCGAAGGGGATCCATGTGTATGTACCGGGGTCTGATTCCAGAAAACGCTCGGGCCTGAATGCGTAAGGCTCCGGGTAAATGTCGGGGTCATGGTGGACCAGCCAGACGCTCGCCAGCATGTGGACCCGGGGCCTGTATGTAACGCCACCGATCTCGATCGGTTTCTTTACAGTTCGCGGGGCGGCGTTGAGAAGGACCGGCCGGAGCCTCAGGCTCTCGCGGATCACCGCGGTCAGGTAGGTGTCGTCGTCACCTTGGTCCACCGAATCGACCAGGGTCTCAAGTACTCGCGGTTCCCTCGAGAGTCGCTCCAATGTCCAGGCCAGCTGGGTCGCAGTCGTTTCGTGACCGGCGACAAGGAGGGTCATCAATTCGTCGTGAATCTCGACGTCACTCATCGGTGAGCCGTCTTCATGGCTGGCTCCGATCAACGAGTTGATGATCTCGCTGCCACCTTCGTCACCTCGCTTGCGCCTGTCCCGGATCTCGCTGTAGATCAGCTCATCCGCACGGGCCCGGGTCTTGAGGAAACCTGCCCAGGGCCCACGCCCGAAGGGTGCCCGCCGGGCCGGTGGCAGGAGACTCAGCGGATTCATGCCGAAATCCAGCATCTCGGTCAGGGCTTCGCGCAGAGGGTCCAGACGCTCTCCTCGCCGCAGACCGAAGACCGCAGCAAGGATCACCTCGAGAGTGAGACTCTGCATGCGTGGATGAATCGGTGCCGACTGGTTCCGGGGCCAGGAGCGCACCTGTTCCCGGGTGACTTCGGTGATCATCGGCTCGAGGCCCTTCATGCGTTCACCGTGGAATGCGGGCAGGACCAGTTTGCGTTGCACCATATGTGGACCCTCGTCGAGCAGAAGGATCGAGTTCGGCCCGACAATCGGTTCCAGGATCCGGGTGCCTTCACCCGGGTGAAGGACATCCGGTGGCGCGGTGAAAACCTGCTTGATCTCGGCCGGGTCCGAGACAACGACGAATGGATCCTGGGCGGCAAGGCGGATAGTGAACCTGCTGCCGTACTGCTTGCGGCATCGGTCAATGAAGCCAGTCGGCCTGGTCCACCAGCCGACGGTCTGGATCGCCCCCGGCATGCGCGGGCCGGGAGGAAGGGACTGTTTTTCATTTCGATTCACCGACTGGAAGGTATCGCTTGAGGAGGAGCGGCCGGCAAGGCGGCCACCGCATCGGCGAAAGCGGTGGCATTGAGCGACCCAAGCCCGGTGGCAAGGTCGTAGCCGGACTGGGCGGCACCACCGGCCGGGGTCCTGCCAACCGCGGACTTTGGCTTCCTCGAGCTGGTCCCGACCGTAACGTCACGGAAGATTGACCCGTAGCCGGGACCCTGGGCGAGTTCATAGAGCAGCGGGGTGATCGCCCCGAGCGGCGGTCTGCCTGCTTCGCGCTCCTGCTGGAGAGCGAGGGCGACCATTGCGGCAGTCAGGGGGGTCGCGGCGCTGGTCCCGCCACCTGGTCCCCAGCCGCCCGTGCCTTGTTCGTAGGTGGCGATTCCGGGTGAAAACGAACCCATCGCTGCGACATCGGGCAGCAATCTCGTCTCCTTGCCCTTCTGGAGCGCGGGGGTCAGGCCGGGAGCTTTCTGGAAGGCGGGCCTCGGCCAGAATCGGCTCGGTCCGCCGCCGGAACCCGCCCCTTCGGATGGTTTGGTTGCGTACGTCGACCAGACCGGCTGTGAGGTGATGCGGTTGTCCGGGCTCAACCCGAGGTTGGTACCGCCGACTGCGGTCACGAATCTCGAACTGGCCGGGAAGTTGGCTCCGGGGCGTTTGAAATCACAACCCAGGAAACCCGCGTCACCGGAGGCGGCGAGCGTTGTGATTCCGATCGCCGCGGCCTCGGCAAGCAGTCGCTGGGCGAGCCACTTCTCGGCCTTTTTGAACTGGTATTCGCAGATCCCGTCGCTGATCGAAAGGATGTCCGGCAGCTTGCCACCCTGTCGGGAAGGGTCGAGCGCGCCGATCAGGAAGAGCAGCAGGGGATTGTTGAACTTGTTGTCCTGGGGCACAAAGATCGGCAGGATCCGTTCCAGCTTTGGCGCCAGGAACGAGAGGGCCTCGACATCAAGGACTGTCTCGTCCGGACCGGCCTGGGTGTCATTGACACCGCTTGGCATTCCAGGCTGGGAGACTCTGGGGGCCGGCTGGTTGAAGCATCTGGCCCAGACCCGGAAGTCAGAAAGCCCGACAACCTGGCCGCTCAGGGTGGCGACCCTGACACCGGAGCCATCCAGACCCCGGTTCCGCAACTCATCAACACCGTATGCGGCAGAGATCTGGTTCGGAGTCAGGGCCTTTGACCGGATCGCGGCGGAGCAGCCCTTCGGAGTGCCAGAGACAGAGGAAGAAGCCTTCGGTGGCTTTGGGGTCGGCCCGTTCGGGTAGATCTCGCCGACCGAGACCTGGCGGATCGCCCATTTGAAGCCCCGGGGACGGCAGGGATCGCCGGGGATTTTGCTGCCAGCACAAAACAGCCGTGTGGCGGCGGCCGGGGTCACCACAAGGATCGCAGCGGTTCCGGTCGGATTCAAGTTGACCTGACGGACCCCGCGCAGCAATCTCAGGCTCATCACTTTCTCCCGGACCTTTTGCGTGGCACCGAACCGCTTTCCGTACTGCTCCTGCGTCAGAAAGTGCCGGTAGCTGCTGCTACCCGGATCGGAGATTCGAGAAGCAGTGACCAGCGGCTGCCCTTGCCCGGGGAGGCCGAGTACTACCACCCGTCGCAACAAGCTCCGTTCCGCCGTGATCCCGGCTTCGCTGGCCACGCTCAAGGCAGGCCAAGACGCAAGACCGATCAAAACGGCCAAAGTGGCTATCCCGGCTGCCGGCACTTTCCGCCCCATGCGCAATGAATACTCTCACCGGCCCCTCCAGTCAATTGGGTGATCGTTCCGGACAGCCCCGGGCCCCGATGCCATTCGAGTTGAAGCGGACGTTCCTGTGGTCGCGAATATGCTCTCGTCATGGAGCCCACTTCAAGTCCTGATGCCCAGACTGCTTCGATTCCGCCCGGTACCCCCGGTGACGGGTTGATCCTCAACCCGACCACGTGGTCGGCGTCCCACCTCGACCCTGCCGATGAGCAGCGGTTGAAGAAGATGATCGAGTGGTTCGAGAACCGCGGTCTGAAGCAGCTCAAGGATGACGACCGGGAAAATCACTGGTACTCGGAGTTCATCGCGATGCAGGCTGAACTTGGAATTTTCAGCAGCTTTCTGACCCCGGCGCGGGATGGCGATGGTGATCCGGAGAAGCGCTGGGACACGACCCGGATCTGCGAGTTCAATGAACTCTCGGGCTTTTACGGGCTGCCGTACTGGTACACGTGGCAGGTCTCGATTCTCGGACTCGGGCCGATTTTCCAGTCGGGGAACGAAGCGGCCCGCAGGAAGGCCGCAGAGGAGCTGGCAAAAGGTTCGATCTTCGCTTTCGGTCTTTCCGAGCGGGCCCACGGTGCCGACATCTACTCGACCGACATGGTCCTGACTCCGGCCGGCGACGACGGTGCCGGGGAGACCTGGACCGCGACCGGCGGCAAGTACTACATCGGCAACGGCAACGAAGCAGCGATGGTCTCTGTCTTCGGCCGGGTCGATGGCATTGAGGGTCCGGACGGTTACGCCTTCTTCGCCGCGAACTCGCAGCACTCCAACTACGAACTGGTTCGCAACGTGGTCAACTCGCAAAGCTACGTTTCCCAGTTCAATCTGAATGCCTATCCGGTCGAGTCGGCTGACTTGCTCCACCAGGGGCCGGGAGCGTTTGACGCCGCCCTGAACACGGTCAACATCGGCAAGTTCAACCTCGGCTTTGCCTCTATCGGGATTTGCGAACACGCCTTCTGGGAAGCGATCACCCACGCTGACAGCCGGGTGCTCTACGGGATGAAGGTGACCGACTTCCCCCAGGTCAAACAGGCCTTTACCGACGCCTTCGCGCGGACCGTGGCGATGAAACTCTTCGCCTGGCGGGCGGTCGACTATTTCCGTAGCGCCTCGCCAGAGGACCGGCGGTATCTGCTGTTCAACCCGCTGACCAAGATGAAGGTGACGACCGAGGGCGAGAAGGTGATCGACCTGCTTTGGGACGTGATCGCCGCCAAGGGCTTCGAGCGGGACATGTGGTTCGAGATGGCTGCGCGGGACATTCGTGCCCTGCCGAAGCTGGAAGGAACTGTTCACGTGAACATGGCCCTGGTCCTCAAGTTCATGGCCTCCTATCTCTTCAACCCTGACTCCGATCTGACCGCGCCGGAGCGCAGGCAGGAACCGGGTGATGACGAGTTTCTCTTCCGTCAGGGGCCGGCCCGAGGTCTCGGCAAGATCCGCTTCAGCCCCTGGGAGCGCTCATACGAAACCTTCTCCGGGGTGCCGAATGTGGCGAAGTTCATGGAGCTGGTCGAGTCATTCAAGTCGTTCCTGGTCGAAGCCGGTCCGGATGAGAACCAACAGAAGGACCTCGATTATCTGCTCACGCTCGGGGAGCTCTTCACCCTGGTTCCGTACGGTCAGCTGATCTGTGAGCAGGCAGAATTGATCGGCCTGCCGGAGGACACCCTCGATCAGATCTTCGACGTGATGATCCGGGACTTCTCAGGTTACGCGGCCGAACTCCACGGCAAGACTTCATCCACCGAAGCCCAGCAGAAATGGGCCCGTTCGGTGATCACCAAGCCGATCGTTGACGAGGCGCGGTTCAATTCGGTCTGGGCCAAGACCCGGGCTCTTGCCGGCGGCTACGAGATGAGGCCCTGACATGCAGCGGATGCGTTTCGTCAAAGATTTCGACCTTCCACCCGAACGGGTTTTCGGGTTTTTCGCCGAGCACGAGAACATGGACGTGATCCTCGGAGCCGAGATCACCCGGCTTCGTGATGGCGACGACGGGTCACGCAACGGCGTCGGGTCGGCCCGCCGGCTGAAGCCGCCCGGACCGGTGCCCGCCTTCGAGGAGACGGTGACCGCCTTCGTTCCGAACGAGCTGATCGAGTACAGGGTCACAAAGGGCACACCCCTGAACCATCACCTCGGCACGATTACCTTCACCCCGGCCGGATCCAGGACCCACCTGGAGTGGAACATCGAGATCGGAACCCGTCTGCCGGGCCTCGACTTCATCATCGCCAAGGTCCTGGTGAAGAACATTGGCGGCGGTCTCGACCGCGCCGCGATCCCGGCCTGACCCAGTTTCGGACCTCCCCCCTTGCGGTAGGAGCGTCCGGATGCGAGACTCGGCCGTGGAGACCTAAACCGAGGGGGAGAGGGCTGGATGAAGTCAAGGAACGTCTTGCTTGCCGCGGGTATCGCCGCACTGATTGCTGCCACACCGGCCGGGGCCGAGGTCAGAACCCTCACCGGAAGTGTGTCGGGGCATCCCGGTTCGAAGCTGATCGTGAAAATCCAGCGCCTGGGGGGCAACCCGTTCCGGGTGACAAGCTTCGAGTTCCGTCGGCTCGACTTCACCTGCTTTGGTGATACCCCTGACGGCAAGCTCAGCGGCAAGGTCGGTCGGATGAAGATCGAGCAAGGGCCCAATCCCTTCAACCCGGGAAAGCAGGGGCATGTCTACTTCTCCGGTCGCAGCCAGACCACCCTCGACAGGAAGGTCGCTGTGTTCATCACCGGGGTGACCGACCGGAAAGCGAAAACGACCAGAGGAAACCTGGGCGTTTCGTTCGGAGACGGCTGCTCAACCGATTCGGGAACCGGTTTTTCGGAGTTCACGGCCCGGCGTTGAATGGCGGACAGGCCAGGCCAGCACCCCGACGGGACCTCTGACGGCGCCTAGCGGACCCGGGGAACCCGGGTCCGTATCTCGTCCAGCAGGCGCTGGGAGAGTTCCTGGTCATCCTCGCCTGGGCGGGGCTGGCCTCCGGCAGGCGCGAAGAACTCGACTGTGACCCGCGGCCGCCTCGGGAAACGCTTGAGGTCAGTGCCGCCAGCCACCGCGATCAGTACCACCGGCACTCCGGGGCAGGCCCGGCAAAGGCGCGAGACTCCCCTGCGCGCACGCAGAATGGTGCCCCGGGAAAGTGTGCCTTCCGGGAATACACCGATCATCTCGCCTCGTCCGAGTGCCTCGACTGCACGTTCCAGAGCAGCGGTGTCACCGGCTCCGCGCTCAATCGGTATCTGATCGGCTTCGTCGAGAATCCAGCCCATCGGCTTGAACTTCCAGAGCGAATGCTTGGCGAGGAAACGCAACTGGCGTTCCTTCCACATCATCGACTCGATGAGCGCCAGCGGGTCGAGCCACGAATCATGGTTCGAGACGATCAGAGCCGCGCCCGTGGCGGGGAGGTGCTCAAGACCCTTGACGCTCAGGCGGACCCACCATCTCAATGGCCGGAGCATGAGCCGGACAGTCTGGTAAAGCCTCCAGCCCCGGCGCTCGGAAACCGCCTCGGTCAGATTCTCCGGAGTGACGAATTCTTCTGCTGTCGAGCTGGTCATTGATCTTCCACAGTGCCTTGCGGATTCATGAACAACCGACTCTAGACCCTTCAGCTCTGAAGACTCACGTGTTTGTGTTATTCACACGGATTGGGTGAAAGCGGGAATGGCGGGTTTCCGGGCTCCCCTGTGTTAGTTTCGCGGGCTATGCGACGCTCGCCTGACCGGCCTTTGAACGTCCAGCCCGCCACTGTGCGGGACTACAGGGAGCTGGCCCGTCGTCGCCTCCCGCGGCAGCTTTTTGACTATGCCGACGGTGGCTCCTACGAGGAGGCGACCATGAAGGCAAACGAAGCTGACCTGGAGCGAGTGCTTTTGCGACAGCGGGTCATGAAGGACGTTTCAATTCGTGAACAGGCGACAGAGGTGCTGGGGCAGACACTTTCCACCCCTTTGATCCTTGGGCCGGTCGGGCTGGCCGGCATGTTTGCCCCGCGAGCCGAGGTGCAGGCTGCCCGGGCAGCTGAAGCAGCCGGTGTTCCGTTCACTGAATCAACCGTGTCGATCTGCAGCATTGAGGAAGTGGCTGATGCGACTTCGGTTCCCCCCTGGTTTCAGCTCTACGTGATGCGGGACCGGGGCTACGCCGAGAAGCTGATGGCCCGGGCGGCGGCGGTCGGTTCACCGGTGCTGATGTTGACCGTGGACCTCGCGGTAGTCGGAGCCCGTCACCGCGATACCCGCAACGCGATGGTCGGCGAACCCTCTGCCAGGGCGAAGGTCCGCCGTGCCCTGGACCTGGTCTCCCACCCGGGTTGGCTGAGGAGCGTCGCAATCGGCGGCAAACCGCTTACTTTTGGCAACCTGGCCGAGGTGGTCCCGGGGGCGAAGACACCGGAGGATTTCAAGGAATGGGTGGATGCCCAGTTCGACCCCTCGGTGACCTGGGATGACATCGCCTGGGTTCGTGAGAACTGGAAGGGCAAGCTCGTGGTCAAGGGAGTGCTCGATCCCGAGGATGCCCGACGGGCGGTCGATGCCGGGGTGGACGGACTGGTTGTGTCGAACCACGGTGGGCGTCAGCTCGACTCGGTCAACTCAACGGCAGCAGCCCTGCCGGCTGTCGCCGAAGCGGTCGGCGGGAACACGGAAGTTCTGGCGGACGGCGGGGTTCGCACCGGACTCGACATGGTCAAGATGCTCGCCCTTGGTGCCAGGGCCGTGATCATCGGTCGGGCATGGGCCTGGGCGGTGGCGGCCAGGGGAGAGCAGGGGGTCTCCCACATGCTCGAGGTGTTGCGGTCTGATGCTGATGTTGCCTTGGCCCTGACCGGCTCCAACTCGGTATCCGATCTCGGTCCGGATTCGCTGGTCTGAACCCGGGTGCTCGCCCCGCTTTCAGCGGGTGAAGCGATCCGCGGGCAGAACCACTGGCAGTCGAATCAGCTTCTGGCCCCTGCGGATCGTGAATAGCTGGGCGGCCGGGAGATATTCGATCCTGACCGAGAAAACACCTCGACGATTGTGGCGGACCACTTTCGAGAAAGCAGGCTTTCCGCAGACCGGAACAGATCGGAATGTCAACCTGCCCTTGCGGTGAACCCCGGCGAGCCGGGCCTTTATCCGCACCGCTCCAGGCTCGTCCTGGATTGAGATCACCCGGACTCCGCCGCGTTCCTTCATGCCTGAGGTGGAGGAACCGTTGACGATCAACCGGTAGCTGGCTCTGGCTCGGGCCTTGCCCGAACGAGGGGCGGGGACCGTGGCGGCAATCGAGCCATCCGCCGCGACTGAAGTGTTGGCGATCACCACGTTGTTTCGAACCACGGCGGCAGACCTCCCCTCGAAAATCGGGTCGACTGAACCGAGCAGGCGAACCTTCCTGCCCCTGGGAGTCACCGATGCGAGGAAGATCCCGTCGGCGTAGCATCCTTCTTCCACCAGATACAGGCGGCTGGCAGTCGTAACCATGCCACCGTGGTCTGTGGCGGTCACCGTGAGGGTGTGTGGTCCTGGCATGTCGGTCGGCAGTTTCTCCCCGCTGGCTATCGAGAATTCGCCATCAGGCCCGAGGTCTGTCGCAACACAGGAAGAAATGTCTGAATCCGGGTCGCTGCACGTGAAATCCGCGTTAACGGAAGCGTTGAACTCGAAAACCGACGCATCATCCGGACTGCTGAAAACAACTTCAGGTGGCCGGAAAGGGATTCCGTTGAGTGCTCCCCGGATGTTCGGGAGAGGACCGATCTGCCCGGTTCCGGGGCTGCCCTGCGGAGTGCCCGTGGCACGCAGCAGGCTGACGAGCTGGTCGGCGGTCATCGGTGGCCGTCCTTTTGACTTGAGAAAGGAAAGGACCGAAACGACAGCCGAGGTCACTATCGGCCCGGCTCCTGAAGTGCCACCGAAGTTGTTGGTGTAGCGGATGTCTTCCTGGCCGGGACCGGCACCTTGCAGGTTGCCGTTGCCGCCA
>JAGQUU010000068.1 GCA_020438345.1 Solirubrobacterales bacterium
AAAAGCGGGTTGGCACCTTCCCCGATAACCGTCGTCTTCTCGAACATCGGGAACTCGACCCCGTAGTTGAGCTGGCAGAACTCGGCGATCTCGTCGGACGACCCTGGCTCCTGCTCCATGAAGTCATTCGCCGGAAAGCCCAGAACCGTGAAACCCTGGTCCTTCCTCCCGGCGTAGATGGCCTGCAGGGCCTCGAACTGAGGCGTGAGTCCGCACTTGCTCGCCGTGTTGACCACTAGCGTGACCTCGCCGAGGTATTCCTCCAGGTCCTGTCTACTTCCATCCAGCCGGTTCATGTTTCCAGTCAAGAGCACGGGACGTTCGCTATCACTCATGGGCCAGATGCTACCCACCATCGTCGGCATCTCCAAAGTGATGCCCGGGGGTGCAGGCAACCACGCAATGCCGGCCTTCGAAGCCGGCCTGCTACTCCCCGGAAGGCAAGGTGCCGGCCAAGGCGTCAGACTTACCGAAGCTGATCAAGCCGAAGAAGGAGCGCTGAGGCTCTCGGGCCTGGGCATCAAAGGGAGAGAATGTGATTGTTCGACTGCTGACCGCGGTGTCCGCCTGCGCGCTTTTTCTGGCGCTTCCCGTTTACGCCGGAGCAGATGTGGATCTGACTCCGATGGAGGGAACCCCGCTCACCAACACCGGCGGGGGCGGCCCGATGGAATCCGCCGACTTCAATTCGGATGGATTCGATGACCTGGCTATCTCCTCCGGCCAACCCGTCGGCGGCGGAATCCGGATCAGATTGTCGAACGGAGATGGAGGCTGGACCGAAGGCCACACCCTGGAGCAAGGGAAGGCGACAGGATCTGTCACCTCGGACGACTTCGACCTGGACGGCAAGCCTGATCTGCTGGTTCACATTCCCCATCAGACCGACCGTTACGGCCTGAGCGGATCCTTCCGGATCTATCTGGGCGATGGCGATGGCACCTTCACGGCCGGTCAGACCTTGACCCTCCCAGGCGACAAGATCCTCGCGATGCCATCAACCAGTCAGGCATTCAAGCTGAACGACCTGAACGGCGATGGCTTCAAGGACCTCTTCCTCGGACTGCTGCGGGGCCAGCTCGGGATCGCATTGGGACAAGCCGATGGTACGTTCAGCCCGGTCCAGACGATCACCAGCTTCCCCGAGATCCCCACCGGTGACTTTGAAGGATTCAGCTCAATCAACACCGCGGACTTCAACGGGGATGGAATCCGTGACTTTGTGTTCGGGCTGGCAGGAAACCTGATCGGGGAATCCACCGAGGAAAACAGCGGCTTCTATGTCATGTACGGAAACTCGGCGAGCGGATCCAGTTTCGAAACACCTCAACACATCCCCATGTTCAGCCCGTTCGGAATCGCCCTCAGTCTCATCCCCGGTGACTTCGACCGCGACGGATTCGATGACCTGATTCTGCAGACCGGTGAATCCGACGGGACCGCATCGCGCTTCTGGCTCTACCCGGGAAGCCAGTCCGGTTTCGCAACTGTCCCCGTGAGAATCGCCGATTCTTCCGAAACGTCTGTCGGGCTGGCTGGTGATGATTTCAGCGCCGATGGCTTCCTCGACCTTGCCTGGGTTGAGCGGTCAAGCTCCGGGACCCAGGCGAACGCCAGCACCCTGAGGGTCGCAACAGGCGGCACCGGCGCGCTCTGGACAACCCAGCCGAGGACTTTCGGGCTGAACCTGGCCGCCGGCCAGGGATTCGCGGAAAGCACCGAAATCGGCGACTTCGATGGAGACGGATATCCCGATCTGGCAGTCAATTTCAACTCTGGCAACTGCGCTGCGAGCAGTTGTGGTGTCGTCGTGCTCCTGAACCGACCCGTTCCCGTCTCCAGCCGCGCCAGCTTCGATTTCGGCAGCAGCCAGGCCGGGAGCCCCATCACCCTTCCTTTCACGATCACCAACACCGGCGGTGCCCCCGCCCGGCTTGGCGAAGTGACCGTGACTGGCAGCCAGCCAGGCAAGTTCAGCCTGAACGGAAGCTGCGGCCTGGTCGCACCGGGCTCAGCCTGCTCGCAGGAGATCAGTTTCGACCGCTCGACCGTCGGCACCTGGACCAGTGAGATCAGGATCACCTTCCGCGGCGCGTCCGAAC
>JAGQUU010000069.1 GCA_020438345.1 Solirubrobacterales bacterium
CAGGCGGCCACCGCGGATCCGCGGTGGCCGCCTGTCGCTTTCAAATGGTCAGAGCCCGAAGACCCCGACCAGCAGGGGTATCGCGATGGCGACCCCGGCCAGAGTTCCGGCCACCATGGCGAAAGCAGCCCGGGGCCCGCTTTCTTCGGTGATCGGCCTCACTACATGTCT
This sequence comes from Solirubrobacterales bacterium, assembly GCA_020438345.1. Taxonomy (GTDB): domain Bacteria; phylum Actinomycetota; class Thermoleophilia; order Solirubrobacterales; family 70-9; genus 67-14. The sequence goes on from JAGQUU010000069.1 coordinate 172, forward strand.
GTCCAGATTCACTGGTACCTCCTTCTTCGTCATGCCTGCGGGGTTAGCTGTCGGGCTCGCGCTGAAGAAGCTGCGCTACGGAAATCGATTCCGATTCGCCCCCGGCCGCCGGTTCTGACTGGCAGCCAATGGTTCCCCCGCTTCCTCACCTGGGTGAGGAACTCGGCGTATTTCTGAACGAGGCGAAGCCTAACGGCTCAACCGACTGGCACAGCGTTCGATGTGCTGGATGCTGGAGGGGTTGCGGTTTATGCAGGCGGTGAGCCGGGGAAGCTTGTTGGTCGGGACGTTCTTGATCGTCGTGGTGATGCTTTGCTGGGTTTGGACCGGAACGTTCGACAGCTCAAACGCCTTGTTGGCTTCGTCGAGACTCTTCTGGATGTTGTTGTTTATCCCGCCCGAAATGGTTTCAGTGGTGTCCAGCACCGGCCGGATGATGAAGTAGTAGGCGGCCGCCAGTGTGGCCACAACGACCAGTACACGCACCACCCCGGTCACAAGTGTTCCCCCGATCTGCATGCCCTGAACATTACAAGCCGGCCGGCGGAGAAAAACGACGGAGGCCTTTCCGGGTCCGCCACGTTCCGTCAGAGGCGCAATCGCAGCCGGACCGATTAGATTGATTCTGTGAATCCACGTGACTACCTCGAAATCGACCGGCTCCTCTCGGATGAGGAGCGCCTGATCAAGGAGACCGTCTCTCGCTATGTGAGTGAGAAGTATCTACCAGGCGTGGCGGAGCACTTCGAGAACGGGACATTTGACAACTCGGTCCCGAAGGCCCTCGGGGACCTGAACGTCCTCGGCATGCACCTCAAGGGCTACGGCTGCGCCGGGACCAGCGCCGTTGCCTACGGCGTTGCCTGCATGGAACTCGAAGCGGGTGACAGCGCACTGCGGTCCTTCTGCTCGGTGCAGGGTTCGCTGGCGATGTTCGCGATTTGGAAATGGGGCAGTGAAGACCAGAAGCAACGCTGGCTGCCTGGAATGGCCGCTGGCGAGCTGATCGGCTGCTTCGGGTTGACCGAACCGGATTCCGGCTCCGACCCGGGCTCGATGCGGACAACCGCAAAGCGGGACGGTGAGGACTGGATCCTTAACGGATCGAAGATGTGGATCACCTCCGGTTCGATCGCCGACGTTGCCGTGGTCTGGGCGAAAACCGGGGAGGGGGTCCAGGGCTTCCTGGTCGAACCCGGCATGGAGGGTTTCACCGCTCCTGAAATGCACCACAAGCTTTCGCTCAGAGCTTCGGTCACTTCCGAGCTGGCCTTCAACGACGTCCGGGTTCCCGATGCCAACCGCCTGCCGGAAGTCCAGTCACTGAAGGGTCCGCTGAGCTGCCTGAACGAAGCCCGATACGGGATCGTCTGGGGGGTGGTTGGTGCTGCCCGCTCATGTCTGGAGTCCGCGCTTGAATACTCGGTGACCCGCAAGCAGTTCGATGTGCCGATTGCTTCCTTCCAGCTGACCCAGGCCAAACTCGCCGACATGGCGACGAAAGTCCAGCAGGGTTACCTGCTCGCCCTGAGGCTCGGTCAACTCAAGGATGAAGGCCGAATTGAACCGGAGCAGATCTCGATGGGGAAGCGGTCCAACACGCGGATGGCGCTCGATGTGGCTCGCACCGCGAGAGGCATCCTCGGGGCGAACGGGATCACCCTCGAGTATCCGGTGCTGCGTCACGCGAACAACCTGGAGTCGGTTTTCACATATGAGGGAACCGACGAGATTCACACCCTATCGATTGGCATGGCCCTGACCGGGATTCCCGCATTCCGCTAGAAGGCGGGTAGGAACGGGACCGTGTTGCCGATCGCCGAAACGGCCGTCGATCTCGCCCGGCTCCAGTTCGCGACCACTTCGATCTACCATTTTTTCTTCGTGCCGCTGACCCTCGGGCTGGCGCCGATTGTCGCGGTGATGCAGACCATCTGGTACCGAACCGGGGACGACCTCTGGTATCGGATGACCCGCTTCTTCGGGACGCTTTTTCTGATTAATTTCGCGATCGGGGTGGCGACCGGGATCGTCCAGGAGTTCCAGTTCGGTATGAATTGGGCCACCTACTCGGCCTATGTCGGCGATGTCTTCGGAGCACCCCTGGCTATCGAAGGGCTGGCGGCTTTCTTTCTCGAGTCGGTCTTTCTCGGACTCTGGATATTCGGCTGGGAGCTGTTGCCGAAAACGGTTCACCTGGCGATGATCTGGATCGCCGCAGTCGGCACCTGGCTTTCGGCCTATTTCATCCTCGTCGCCAACTCATGGATGCAGCATCCGGTCGGTTACGAAGTGACCGATGGCAAGGCTCATCTGACTGATGTCTGGGCGGTCCTCAGCCAGCCCTTCGCGATCAACGCCTTCGCCCACACAATGCTGGTCGGGCTGAGCACAGCGGCACTGTTCGTTTTCGGTATCGCCTGCTGGCACCTGCTCAAAGGAAAAAATGCCGAGCTGTTTCGCAAGGCGGCGGCAATCGCCCTGATCGTCGCCGTGCCGGCCACCGGGCTCAACCTGATGATGGGCAGCGCTTTCGGCATCACGACAACTAACAACCAGCCGATGAAAATCGCCGGATCGGAGGCGCTCTGGGAAACCGAACAACCCGCGAGTTTTTCGATCTTCCAGGTTGGCGGGTTCAGCGCCGATGATCAGACCCCCGGTTTCTCGGTGGAAGTGCCGGGGCTGCTCTCGTTCCTCGCGACGGGAACCTTCAACGGTAAGGTCGAAGGCCTGAACCAGGTCCAGGCCAGCTACGAGAAGAAGTACGGACCGGGCGACTATCTGCCGCCGGTCAAGGTCAACTACTGGTCAATGAGGGTGATGGCCTATGTCGGCACGCTGATGTTCCTGGTTGCTGCCCTCGGGGCGCTGTTTTTCCGGAGGGGAACATTGGAAAAGCGCCATGGTTTTCTCAAGGTGGCGGTGGGGGCGATCGCCCTGCCCTACATCGCCGCGACCGCCGGCTGGTTGCTGACCGAAATGGGCAGGCAGCCGTGGATCGTCCAGGGACTGCTCAAGACCGCAGATGCGAATTCACCCGGCGTCTCAAGTGGCGAGATCATCGCCAGCCTTGGAGTCTTCGTTTTGCTGTACAGCTGCCTGGCTGTTGCCGACATCTCGCTGATGCGCCGTCATGCCAGGCTTGACCCTCCCCCGGCACCCGGGGACCGGAACGACAGAACCGCTCTGGAGCCCGCATGAGCCTCGAGGTCGTCTGGTTTATCTTGATCGCAGTCCTCTGGACCGGCTATTTCGTGCTGGAAGGATTCGATTTCGGGGTCGGGATGCTTCTGCCGTTTCTCGGCCGGACCGAAGAGGACCGCAAGGCGATGCTGAACTCGATCGGGCCTGTGTGGGACGGCAACGAGGTCTGGCTTATCGTGGCTGCGGGAGCTACCTTCGCGGCCTTCCCGCTTTGGTACGCGACCATGTTCTCCGGCTTCTATCTGGCCTTGTTGCTGATCCTCGTCTGTCTCATCCTGAGGGTTCTTTCCTTCGATTGGCGGGGCAGGTCCGAGAGTCCTCGCTGGCAACGCTTCTGGACCAGGGCCAATGCGGTCTGCAGCGCCGGAGCTTCCCTGGTCTGGGGTGTTGCCCTGGCCAACCTGATCGAGGGTTTGCCGATCGGTTCGGACCACCACTACACGGGCAGCGTGCTCGACCTTTTCTCGCCGTTCACAATCTTTTCCGGATTGGCCACTGTTCTGCTCTTTCTGTTTCACGGGAGCGGCTTCCTCAGTCTTCGTGCCGTCGGGGAACTCGGCGAGCGTGCGGCCACCACGGCCCGCCGGCTTGCCGGACCGGCCGTGCTTGCGGGGACGGTGCTGATGATCTGGATCGTGATCGTGGCCGTGGAGAACAATGCCCGCGGTGTGCTCGGTCCGGCGGTACCGGCGGCGATTGGATCGCTGGCGCTGTCTGTTTCGGCCCTTGCGGCTTTCCGGGGCCGTGCGGGGGTTTCATTTACTTTCGGGGCGATCGGCATTGCGGGCTACACCGCAACCCTGTTCACCGGCCTGTTTCCGCGGGTGATGGTCTCCTCGACCGATTTCGCCAGCAGTCTCAGCACGGCCAACGCAGCTGCTTCCGACTATTCGCTGACCGTCATCACGATCGTCGCCGGCGTTCTGCTTCCGGTGATCCTCGCGTATCAGGGCTGGAGCTACTGGGTGTTCCGACACCGGGTTTCGGCCGGGGGGTTCGACGAGGTCAGCAACCCGATCGAAGCGTTGAGGCGCCGGTCAGAACGGGGCGGCGAGTCCTAGCGGTGAGGGAAGGCGGGAGCGAAGCGGGGGAACTTCGGACTGTTGAGCAGGTTTCTCAGCGCGCGGCGGCCACCGGGGAAGTTCTGGATGCGGAACTCGTTCGAGCTGCCGAAATCCTGGTAATAGACCATCATCCTGACCTTCTTGCGCTTGCGGGCGAAGGTGAAAATTCGACGCATGAAACCAGGACCGTCTTCACCCCACAGGCCAAATTCGGAGAGTGCCATCGGCTTGTTCTTTCCTAGCGCCCACCGGTCATAAAAATTGTCGAGGTGCCGCCAGTTGTTGTAACGGTTGTAGAAGTCGGTGGCGACCCAGTCAACCCATTTCTTTCCCGGCCAGTACCTGGATGGACGGTTTCGGGGCACGGTCGGGGACCCGGCTGGCAGCGGGCTCCAGATCAGCGAAACAGGGGCCTTTTTCAGGCGGCGTGGAAGGCGTTTAGCGGTGCCGATCAGCTGGACCTTCGGCAGTCCGACCCGTTTCAGGCGGGCGTTTATGAATCCGCGCTTGGCGCCACCCCGAGTGATGATTGCGATCCGGCGAAAGGCCGAGCGGTACCACTTGAAGGCGTAGGAGCCGCCACGGACATTGCCCGAGCAGTCGACCCCGGCGTAGTAGTTCAGGCAGCGATTCGGCTCTCCAAGGGGACGAATGTACATGCGAAACTTTCGCTTCGCGGAAACGCGATTGATTCGCAGCAGGTAATCATCACCCCTGCCGAGGGCGATCCCCCTGGGGGTGATCAGTTCCTCGCCAGTGTCATCGGCTTTGGTCGTGATGTGAAGAATCGGCCTCGCCCGGACCGAACGCCAGCGTGGCATGGACTGCTTCCAGCTGTTGCCCCACTGGTGGAAAGTCTGGATCACCGGGGGAC
>JAGQUU010000070.1 GCA_020438345.1 Solirubrobacterales bacterium
ATGGCTGATGCTCGGGTTCCCGGGGGCAAGTGTCTGGACGATCACACGACCTCCGGCCCTGCTGCGGCCGCTGCGGCCGGCAAGCTGGGTGACCAGGGAAAAGGTACGTTCCTCGGCCCGGAAGTCCGGAAAGCGCAAGGTTGCGTCGGCATCGAGGATCGCGGCGAGGGTGACCTCGGGAAAGTCGTGGCCTTTGGCGACCATCTGGGTGCCAACCAGCACAGCACTCTTTTCGCGGTCAAAGGCGGAGAGGATCCGGGCGTGACCACCCGGTCCGGCGCTGGTGTCCGCGTCAAGGCGGAAGACTGGCATCGGAGCGAGTTCTTCGGCCAGTAGCCGCTCGATCCGCTGGGTTCCCGCCCCGGTCTGGGAAAGCGTCGTGCCGCCACAGTCCGGGCAGCTTCGGGGCAGTGGCTCGGCGTGGTTGCAGTGATGGCAGATCAGCTGGCCTGATTCCCGATGCACGATCAGCGAGACATCACAGTTCGGGCAACCCCAGTGGTGGCCGCAGGTCCGGCAGGTCAGCCAGGGCGCGAAACCTCGGCGGTTGATCATCACGATCGCCTTTTCCCGGCGTTCTCGAATCTCGGCCAACATCTCCCAGGTGCGCCGATGAAGCGGACCGCTGCCGGGATTGGCTTCACGCATATCGACGATCTCGACAGGTGGCATTTCCTGGCCGTCAACCCTTGCCGGCAGGCCGATCCGTTTCAACCCGTTCCAGGTTTCCGGCCGCGGAGTGGCGGAACCGAGCACAAGCAGCGATCCGTTGGCCTTTGCCCGGTGCCGGGCCACATCGCGGGCGTCATACCGGGGGTCGCCCTCCTGCTTATACGAGGAATCATGCTCCTCGTCGATCACGATCATCCCCAGATTCGCCAACGGAGCGAAAACCGCGGAGCGTGGTCCGACGCAGACGGTCGCTTCACCGCTTTTGAGGCGCTGCCACTCATCAAAGCGTTGACCGGAAGAAAGAGCGGAGTGAAGCACGGCAACCCGGTCCCCGAGGCGAGCCTGGAACCGGTTGACCGCCTGGGGTGTCAGCCCTATCTCCGGAACCAGGACGATCGCTGTGCGGCCCCGGGCGAGCACCTCTTCGACCACTGCCAGATACACCTCGGTTTTGCCGGAACCGGTGACGCCCGCGAGCAAAATGCCTTCCGACCCTTCCGGTACCTCCAGCTTCCCTACCAGCGATTCGACCGCCGTTCGCTGGTCCTGCGTCAGGTCCGGGGCCGTTGCCGCCGCCGAGCCGACATCGATGCCGGTCGGCTTTCGCCGCAAGTGGACCTCTCGCCTCTCGATCAGGCCCCGGCCCTCCAGTGTTTTCAACGTCCCGCTGGAGACTCCCGCTCTTGCCTCAAGCTGGCGCCCATTCAGTTCACCTTCGAGGAGTTGCTGAAGCGCGAGCCGCTGCCTCGAGCCCAGTCTCGCCCCTCCTTCAAGGGCATCCCTGCCCGCCTCGGTGATGGAATTGAGCTTCTCCACCCTGAAGCGGGTCCTTTCGCCGCCGGTGCCGGTACCCGGAGGGAGAACCAGCCCGAGACCGCGGGCTGGAGTCGAACAGTATTCGGCAGCGATCCAGAGGCCGAGTTGAACGAGTTCAGGAGTGGTACCGGTGCCGAGCGACGGGATGGGTTCGACCAGCTTCTCCGGCGACACTTCGCTCGTTTCAGTGATTTCGACCACGACCCCGGTGATCCGGCGGCGACCGAATGGCACCTCGAGAACCGTGCCGACGCCGACCTCACCGAGTCTTTCCGGGATCAGGTAGTCAAAGGGCCCCCGCAGAGCGCGGGCCGTCGTCAGCGGCTCGACCCTGGCGATGGACACCGGTTGAGGGTACGGACCGATGCGGACGGGCGGATTCAGCTACCGGCAGGTCCCCACGGGTCGGCTGCGGTCGAATATGCTCGCGTCCGTGGCATTCACCCCCAGTCCCGGCGAACAGATCATTTTCCAGGGTCACCCTTCCTGGCGGTCAATTCTTGCCTTCTATCTGAAGGGACTCCTGATCGGCATCATCATCGCGGTGATCGCGAAACTTCTGGGTCAGGGCTTCGGGAGTGTTTTCATCATCGTGCTGGTCGCCCTCGGAATCACCGTTCTGATCGGATTCATCCGGCGCATGGCGACCGTGTACACGATCACTGACCGCAGGCTGAACATCAAGCGCGGAATTTTCGCCCGGGACATTCAGGAAACCCGCCTTGAACGGGTCCAGAATGTCAACTACCGCCAGACTGTTTTCCAGCGGATGCTTCAGGTCGGTGACGTCGATTTCGACACTGCAGCCTCGGATTCGGACAATCTCTTTGTCTTCAACGGAGTTGCCAATCCGCTCGAAGTGGTCAGTCAGGTTGACCGTGCCACATCGATGAATGCAGCCGGCAGCCACGGCCTCGGCGAGCCCAGCAACAAGTACTGATCCGGGCAAAGTCTCAACCCGTTCCCTGCCCGTCCCGGTTTCTCGTAGGATTGCGTCCGTGACCGACTCCCTCGCTTCTCAGTCTCCCGAGCAACTGGCAATCAACACGATCAGGACCCTGTCGATCGACGCTATCGACAAGGCCAACTCTGGTCATCCCGGGACAGCAATGGCGCTGGCCCCGCTGGCCTTCAAGATCTGGCAGGACTACCTGCGCTACGACCCGGCCGATCCACATTGGCCCAACCGTGACAGGTTCGTCCTTTCGGCAGGGCATGCCTCGATGTTGATCTACTCGGTTCTCCACCTGGCGGGGGTCAGGAAAGTCGAGCACGACGGGACCGTCACCGATCGTTCCTCGGTCACCCTTGAGGACATCGAGAACTTCCGCCAGCTCGGGTCCTCAACCCCGGGCCACCCGGAGTCGCACCTCACCACCGGGGTTGAAACCACAACTGGTCCGCTTGGCCAGGGGATCGCCACTTCGGTCGGCATGGCCGCGGCCTCACTCTGGAAGAACGCCACCTTCGGCGAGGATCTCTTCGACTACGACGTTTACGCAATCTGCGGAGACGGAGACCTGATGGAGGGTGTCTCCCAGGAAGCCGCTTCACTGGCCGGCCATCAGCAGCTTCACAACCTTTGCTGGATATACGACTCGAACCGGATCACGATCGATGGTTCGACCGATCTGACCTTTACCGAAGATGTCGAAGAACGGTTCAAGGCCAATGGCTGGGCCGTCCACCACGTAAACGACGCCAATGATCTCGATGAAATCGGTGGCGCCCTGGACAAGTTCAAGTCGGAACGAGAAAAGCCGACTTTCATTCTTCTCCACAGTCACATTGGTTACGGCTCACCGAACAAGGTTGACACCGCCGATGTCCACGGCAACCCGCTCGGTGCCGACGAAACAAAGCTGACCAAAGAGGCGTATGGCTGGCCGGTCGACGCCCACTTCCTCGTCCCCGACGGCGTCTACGAAACCTGGAACAACGGGGTAGGCAAGCGCGGGGCCGAACTGAGCGCGGCCTGGCGTGAGCGCTTCGACGCCGCCGCGGCTGACACCCGCAAACTTGTTGACGCAATGCTGGCCGGCGAGCTTCCCGTGGGCTGGGATGCCGACATCCCCGACTTCGAGGCAGGCACCCAGGTTGCTACCCGATCAGCCGCCCAGAAGACCCTGCAGACGATCGGTCCGAAGGTGCCCTGGCTGATCAGTGGCTCGGCCGACCTGACCGGTTCGGCTTCCAGCGGCCTGAAGGAAGAGGTCTCCGGGGTCTTCGACCCGGGGAATCGGTCCGGACACATGCTTCACCTCGGGGTTCGCGAGCATGAGTCGGCAGCGATGTCGAACGGTCTGGCTCTGAGTTCACTGCGTCCGGTCTGGTCGACCTACCTGATTTTCTCCGACTACGCCCGGCCGGCGATCCGCCTTTCCGCACTCATGGAACAGCCGGTGGTCCACTGGCTGACCCATGACTCGATCGGACTCGGCGAGGACGGCCCGACCCATCAACCGGTCGAGCAGCTCGCTTCGCTTCGAGCCATGCCGAATCTCGATGTGATCCGTCCCGCTGACGCAGCCGAGGTCGCCGAGGCATGGAAAGTCATCATGCCCCGCACCGATCATCCGACCGCCCTGGTGCTGACCCGCCAGAAGGTCCCGGTGATCGACCGCAGCAAGTATGCCGCCGCTTCCGGTCTCGCCCGTGGTGGTTACGTGCTCGCCGACTGTGATGGTGAACCGGAGCTGATCCTCATCGCCACCGGCTCCGAGGTCCACATAGCACTGGAGGCCTACGAGTCTCTGACAATCGAAGGCATCAAGGCGAGAGTTGTCTCCCTGCCCTCCTGGCACATCTTCGAAAGCCAGGATGCGGCCTACCGGGAATCGGTGCTGCCGGCTGCGGCCACGAAGCGGATTTCGATCGAACAGGCTTCCACCTTCGGCTGGGAACGCTATGTCGGTGAGGAAGGTGTGGCGATCGGCATGACCACGTTCGGTGCCTCCGCCCCGTTCCCGGATCTGCAGAAACACTTCGGCTTCACGCCCGACCGGGTGGTTGAGGAAGCCAAGGGACTGCTCGGGGTCTGACCGGTGACTGCGCTCCGGGAGTCAGCCGCGTTCAAGACTCTCGAGGGCCACCACAAGGACATAGCCGCCGTCCATCTGCGGGACCTGTTCGCGGATGACCCGTCGCGCGGCACGGACCTGACCGCGGAGGCCTGTGGGCTCTTCTTCGACTATTCGAAGAACCTCGCAAGCCGGGAAACGGTCGGCCTGCTGGCCGGTCTGGCCCGCGAGTTGCGCATGCCCGAACGCCGCGACGCGATGTTCCGCGGTGAACACATCAACACCTCGGAAGACCGGGCTGTGCTTCATGTCGCGCTTCGGATGCCGCGAAGCAGGTCGCTGGTGGTCGACGGCGTCGATGTCGTGCGCCAGGTTCACGAGGTGCTTGACCGGATGGCAGCGTTCACCGAGTCGGTTCGTTCAGGAGAGTGGAAAGGCCACACCGGCAGACCGATCAAGCGGATCATCAACATCGGCATCGGAGGCTCTGACCTCGGGCCCGTCATGGCTTACGAAGCACTGAAGGACTACTCGAGGCGCGACATCGGTTTTCGCTTCGTCTCGAATGTCGACGGCACCGATTTCCGGGAGGCCACCCTGGACGCCGACCCGGCCGAGACTCTCTTCATCGTTTCCTCGAAAACCTTCACCACGCTGGAGACGATGACCAATGCCCAGACCGCCCGCCAGTGGCTGCTCGATGGCCTTGGCGCAGACGAAGCCGCAATCGCGAAGCACTTCGTCGCGGTTTCGACCAATGCCGCCGGAGTAGCCGAATTCGGTATCGATACTGACAACATGTTCGGCTTCTGGGAATGGGTCGGTGGTCGCTACTCGATGGATTCGGCAATCGGCCTCTCGACCATGCTGGCGATCGGACCGGACCGGTTCAACGAGATGCTCGAGGGATTTCACCGGATGGATGAGCATTTCCTGGAGACCAGGCTGGAGTCCAATCTTCCGGCCATTCACGGCCTGCTGACCGTCTGGTACCGGAACTTCTTCGGCGCCGAGACCCATGCCGTCTTTCCCTACAGCGAGTACCTGCATCGTTTTCCCGCCTACCTCCAGCAACTGACCATGGAGTCGAATGGCAAAGGAGTCACCGCGGACGGCGAGCCGGTCGACTACGGCACCGGGGCGATCTTCTGGGGAGAACCCGGCACCAACGGCCAGCATTCCTTCTATCAACTGGTTCACCAGGGAACCGAGATGATCCCGGCTGATTTCATCGGCTTCAATCACGCCCTGAACCCGCTCGGCAACCATCAGGACCTGCTGGTTTCCAATGTGTTCGCCCAAACCGAAGCGCTGGCCTTCGGAAAGACTGCCGGTCAGCTCCGCGACGAGGGTGTGGAAGAGAGGCTGATCCCGCACAAGACCTTCTCCGGCAACCGCCCCACATCGACCATCCTTGTAGACCGCCTGACGCCCGGTTCGCTGGGCACCCTGGTCGCCTTCTACGAGCATTCCGTCTTCACCCAGGGAGCGGTCTGGCAGATTGATTCCTTCGACCAGTGGGGCGTCGAACTGGGCAAGGCCCTTGCCCAGGCAATCATCCCCGAGTTGGAGTCCGGCCGGGCACCTGATCCGGGCTCACACGACAGCTCGACCACCAACCTGATCCGTCGCTACCGGGAAGCAAACGGTCGCCGGTGAGTCCCGTTCCGGCTGATGCCCCGATCAGATCGGTCATTTTCGATGTCGACGGCACACTCCTGACGACCGGCGGCGCTGGCGGAGTCGCCTGGGACAGAGCGTTTCAGGAAGTTTTCGGCAAGTCGGTTGACATCGCGAGGGTGACTGAATCAGGCATGACCGACCACGATGTCGCCTTGGCCGCCCTTCGAACCGTCCTGGACCGGGAGCCGACCCCGGAAGATGTAGACCAGTTGACCCCGGTCTACCTGAGAGAACTGCCCGAAGCTGTGGCTGCCTCTGAGGGATACAGGATCGAGCCGGGGATCCTGGAATTGCTCGAACGCCTCGCGGAGGCCGGCTTCCCCATCGGCATGACCACCGGGAACATCGAACCGGCCGCGAAGATCAAACTCGATCGTGGAGACCTCAACCGCTTTTTTGCGTTCGGTGGCTACGGCTCGGATTCCGCTGACCGGACCGAATTGACCCTGGGCGCCGTCAAGCGCGGCATCGTCGCCGCAGCCACGGGCAGTTACCCGAACGGCGAACCCCAATTCCTTTCCAAGGATGATTTCATCGCGGTCGGTGACACTCCCCGCGACGTGACGGCGGCGCATGAAGCCGGGATTCGCATCGTCAGCGTCGCCACCGGACTCTTCGATCTCGAAACCCTGAAGGCGACAGGCCCTGAATGGGCTCTGCCAACGGTCGAGTCAGGCTTCCCGGTTTAGCAAGACCACGCGGGCTTCCCGCTGCCCG
>JAGQUU010000071.1 GCA_020438345.1 Solirubrobacterales bacterium
CCATCTCCGGCGAGGCGGGCAGTCAACCTTGGATCATCGGCGAGCATGGTTTTCGAGCCAACCGCGACCGCATCCATCCCGGCCCGCCAGCGATGAACCAGGGCGCGGCTTTCTTCCCCCGAGATCCATTGCGAGTCTCCGGTCCAGGTGGCAACCTTGCCGTCGAGGCTCATCGCCATCTTGAGGGTGACCAGCGGCTTGCCGGTGATCGCCCGCTTGCGGAAATCCTGGATCAGCCCGACTGCGGTGTCGGCCGGCGGACCATCCGCCCAGCGCACCCTCACACCCGCCTCCTCCAGCCTGGAAGGGCCTAGGCCGCGAGTCTTTTCCGTCGGGTCCTCGGCGGCGATCACCACCTCGGCCACTCCCGCCTCGATCAGGCCATCGGCGCAGGGTGGCTGGCTGCCGGTGTGGGCGCAAGGCTCGAGCGTGACGTAGATCACGGCTCCCTCCGGATCGTTGCCTCGCCTGGCCGCATCGGCCAGCGCTTCCCGTTCAGCGTGAAGTTCACCATGCCTGCGATGCCATCCTTCACCGATCACCTGGCCGTTTTTGACCAGTACCGCACCGACTATCGGGTTGGGGCTGGTCCAGCCCAGGCCGTACCCGGCCAGCTGGATGGCTCTTTGCCAGTAGTCGCTCTCGGATGTGGGTTGCGCGGCACTCATGGGAGAATCTTGACGACTCATGAAGGTAATCATCCAGATCCCCTGCCTGAACGAGGAGGAAACCCTCCCCGCGACTCTCGCCGACCTTCCGCGCGAAATCGAGGGAGTGGATGAGATCGAGACGCTGGTGATCGATGACGGCTCGACCGACCGAACCCTGGAAATCGCACAGGAATGCGGGGTCGACCACATCGTGCGCCTGCCGAACAACCGGGGTCTCGCGACCGGTTTCCAGTCCGGCCTCGACGCATGCCTGAAACTCGGTGCCGACATCATCGTCAACACGGATGCCGACAACCAGTACTCCGGCGGTGACATCCCGAAACTCGTCGCCCCCATCCTCGATGGCGAGGCAGAGATGGTGGTCGGTGACCGCGAGGTAACCGGGATCGAGCATTTCTCGCCGGCCAAGAAGTCGCTTCAGAAGTTCGGCAGCTGGGTGGTACGCCAGCTTTCCGACACCGAAGTGTCCGACGCCACTTCCGGCTTCCGCGCATACAGCCAGGAGGCGGCGCTGCAACTTCTGGTCGTTGACAACTTCACCTACACGCTGGAGAGCCTGATCCAGGCCGGCAAGGGTCGGCTTGCGGTCGATGAAGTTCGGATTTCAACCAACCCCAAGACCAGGGATTCGCGTCTCTTCGGCTCTACCTCCAGTTATGTGCGGCGAAACGGCCTGGCCATCCTCAGGATCTACACAAGGTATGAACCACTCAAAGTTTTCTCGATCCTCGGCCTGATCGCCGCCATCGCTGCCTTCGGTGCCTGGATGCCTTTTCTGGTCGACTGGGTAGCCACCGGCGACCGGGATGGCCACCTGCAGTCGCTGCTGCTCGGGGCGATGCTCTTCATCATCTCAATCCAGCTTTTCGCTCTCGGCATAATCGGCGACCTTCTCGCCGGCCAGAGGGTCATGACCCAGCGTGTCTATGAGAGGGTGCGCCGGATCGAACTCGAGCTCGACGTTGAGCCGAGTCACCGCCTCGACCCGCCCCGGGATCGAAGCTCCGTCTAACAATCCATTGAGCGACTCCCCCGAAAAGACTGATTCATCGACCCGTGCCTACGGGAAGTCAGTTGGTTTGCTGACCGTTGGTGTCGGCCTGACCGGCATCTTCACCTATGCCTATTTCCTGATCGCCTCCCATGACCTGAGCAAGGATGCCTACGGCGAAATCACGGTGCTCTGGTCGGCGGTCTTCATTACCGTCTCGACGCTCTACCGGCCGGTCGACCAGCTGCTTTCGCGCAGCATTTCAGAGCACATCGAAAAGGGTGACACCGACGTCGGCCCGGTCCGGGTGGCCGCGAAGATCCAGAGCTGCCTGGCGCTTGGATTCGCGGTGATTGCCCTGATTCTCAAAGGCCCCCTGGAGAACGGCCTGCTGGCTGGCAATGAAGTCCTCTACTGGGTTTTCTTCACCTCGGTGCTCTTTTACGCAGCCAGCTACTACGCCCGCGGCTATCTCGCCGGGCATCAGCAGTTCGGGCTTTTCACCACGCTGATCCTTTCCGAATCCATGTTCCGCACCCTGTTCGCGGCCCTGGTCGCTTTCGGCCTGCTCTCCGGTCAGTCGTGGGTTGCGGTTGGCATCGTCGCCGCACCCCTGCTCAGCCTGATGGTGGTCCCGATGGCCATTACACGTCGCAGCAGGCGCGAGGCCGAAGAACGGGCCCGGATCGCCCAGCAGTCCGGCCGGCCGGGGGAAGACGCCGACGAGGAAGAACGGGAAGCGAGGGACGAGTTTTCACTATCACACGGCGCAGGATTCGTCGGCTCGGTCTTTCTGATCATGTTTTCCGAGCAGGTCTTCCTCAACGCCGGGCCACTGGTCGTGAGCAGCATCGAAGGTGTGGCCGCGGCAGGCTTCATCTTCAACGTGCTGATGATCGCCCGCGCCCCGCTGCAGCTGTTCCAGGCCGTCTCGACCAGCATCCTGCCCCACCTGACAGCCCTCAACAGCAGCAAGGACCCCGATTCCGAGCACCAGTTCCACCGTTCGGTCCGGCTGGTCCTGATGGGAATCTCGGCGTTCACCGCGGTAACTGCCCTTACGGTGATCATCGCCGGCCCGAAACTGATGCAGATCGCATTCTCGGACAAGTTCACCTACGACCGGCTCGGTCTGCTGCTGATTACCGCTGGAATGGGCTTGTACCTGGCCGCGGTAACGGTGAATCAGGCATGTCTCGCCCAAGGCCAGGCTCGCCGCGCTTCAATCCGCTGGATCTCCTGCGCCGCATTTTTTCTCGTCTGGACGATCCTGCCGCTGATCAGCGACGGCAACCTGAGGGTGGAGATCGGTTTCGCGCTTACGGCGATGCTCCTGCTCGCCTCGCTCTATGTGATCTACCTGAAACCGAAGGGAATCGCGGAGGACATTCCCATCGAAGGCTCGTCCGAAGCAATCGAGGCCCGGCTCGCCGGCCTCGAAGACACCTCTCCCTGACCTGCCCGTCGCAGGATCAACCGTTGCCCGCTCCAGGCATGGTCGTCAAGCAGGTTCAGCCTCATCGTGAGACGGATCCGGAGCAGATGTTTCTTCTTCAGGAGTTTGCGGCCCTTCCCGTTGAGCCGCAGGCCGACTGTGTTCGCTCGGGGTTTCAGGTTAAGCCGGCGGAAGCCGACCACCGTCTGCACCCGGCGATAGCCGCCGGTCCGCTTTCTGACCTTGACGACTGCCCTGGCCTTGAACCATCCACTGCAGCGGCCCGAAACACGCATCCCTCCTGCGGCCGGCTGAGAGGCAGGGCACCAGAAGCGAATTTTGGTCCGTCCCCTGCGACCTGCTTTCACCCGTCTGGAAAGGGCCTTGAATCCTCTGGGGCTGGTCCCTGGAATGGTTCTTGTCGCGAAGCTGACATGGTTCGCCATGACCTGCGAATCCGTGACCGGCATGACCCGAAAGGTCCCGGCCGAAAAATCTTCGGTGTTCCGGGAAATGAACGGAGAAGACGGGTCATCGGTATTCGAGACCGGCCGGTTGTAGCGAAGTGAGTACGGGTCACCCATGTCGATATCGAAGGTGAAGCTGGATCCGCCTGAGGCAACGCAGGGCTGGTAGGCCACAGGTGAGCCGGCGCCCGGTTGCCCCTTGCAGTGAGCCATACGCAGCGCCGGAACGTCAAAATCGCCACCGGACACCGGGCCCGTGAAGTTACCCCGGCCTACTTTGCGGAGATCCCCGAGGGCGACATCAATCCGGCCGTACCGGGCGATCATCCCGTCGTAAGCCTTGTTCATGGACTGGCGTGCCGTAACCAGTTGTGTTCCGCTGAAGACCGTCGACGGACCGGGCGGGTTCTGGAACTTGAAACCGAGCGAGCTTTCATCCAGTCCGCGGAGCCATGTCGCGAACAGCGGAAACGCGGTGCTGTCTGCGTCGGCCCTGCCATCCCATGCCTGGATCAGCTCGCTACCTGCCTTGACCTTCACGCTTCCGGCGACTGCCGCCTGGGCAAGCAGGGCTTTCATGGTCGGCACGAACTCCACGAAGGTGTCTTCGGCTAGCGCCTCCGACCCTGCCGCATCCAGTCCGGAGACATTCGGCAGAACATCAAGCAGTCGCCTGGAACGGGGACCGTTCACATCGGCCCGGGCAAGCTGATACGGCACCGTTTCTTTCGAGATCACTCCGGGTGCCGAGTACCAGGGTGAGTTGTTCGCGTTCTGTAGCCAGCCTGATGCCGGAGATTCGGCCTGGGGCACCTGGTCGAAGGGCATGATGCCCTGCCATGTTGCGGACGGGTCGGTTCCATCCAGGGGCTGCCGGATGTTTAGACCCCCGCGAATCAGGGCGTTGCGCCCTCCGCTCGTGTAGAAAATTCCACTGGCCCCTGCGGCCAGTGTGTGGAAGCCACTTGACTGGTTCATCGCCAATGCCGCTTTGAATTCATCGAGTGACCGGGCATCGTTCTGACGGGTGATCTGTTCAACCAGCCGGTATTCGTTGAACAGGCTCAGCGCTGCCGATAGTGCCTGGCTGGTTCCCGGTGATGCCTGGGTTCCATCGGGGATTGCCAATGGATCCGAAATCACCGGCCCGTGAATCGTATAGCGCATCCGTACGTTGACAGTGCTGAAAATGCCAGGTCCGGTCTGGACCTTGATCGGCACGTTCCGGACTTCCATCGGTTCCCAAACGCCGCCATAGAGATAGCTGTCGGGACGGCCGGGGTCCAGCTGCTCCCGGTAAAGCTGGTTTTCGTAGGTGTTGCCATGGTTTGCGGTGTGAGACCAGGCGACATGTTCGTTGGCCCCGATCGCGATCCCCGGGGCTCCTCGCAACGTGACGCCACGTACTTTGGTCCCGGGGTAGGTGAGCGATGCCCCATACCAGCGGGTGGCCCCTTCGAAGCTCACATGTGGGTCTCCGACAAGAATCGGTTTTCCGCTCGCGGTCCTCGACCCGGCCACCACAAATGCGTTCGACGCCTTTTGTTCAACGGCGCCGGGACCTGACATGTATGACGCAGCTGTGGTCCCGGATCCATCGTCAGCCCCACTCTCGAAATCGGTGGCACCTCCCACAGCCTTGGTCAACTGCCCCATCAGGAACGGGTAAGAAATCGAAGCAAGCACTTCTTCGGGCGTGACCGTCCTCGCCCAGACTGGCAGCAGATGCGGATAGTCGCCTATGTAGTCGTTGATTCCCTGAGTGAACGCCCGCAGCCGCCCCTGAACGTCGGGCGGCAGATTCGAGAAGTTTCCGAGCGCGGTTTCGGGAATTTTCAGCAAGCGGATTGTCTGGTCACTCACGAAGCATTTTGGCAGACACTCCGGGCCGAAGAGCTCGGCGCTTCGACCGTTCGCGGACGCGATCCCGCCAAGGATGTAAGCGCCTTGGTCTTCCATTTGCGCCTGGGCCAGTCCATACATGGCTCCTGCCGCTGTGGCAGCCCGGATATGGGGTTCGCCATGACTGTCGCGCGAGACCGTGACCCTCTCGGCGGTAGCCATCGAGGGCAGAAGCAGAACGACAGCAGCTGCCGCAACTATCGCCGCCGCTATTGAAGACCGGTTCGCCATATCCCCGATAACCCTTGAAACAGGCATTAGTTCTGCTCTGGACGCGGGTTTGGCGTCGCGCCGCGGCAGTATTCAGGAACCGGGCTGCGCGGTGGTGTTCAGGAACCGGGCTGCGCGGCGGCGTCTATGTCCCGATAGGCCTGGGCAGGATCGTCTGATTTGAAGATCGCCGAGCCGGCGACCATCAGAGTCGCTCCCGCGTCAGACATGCGACCGGCGGTTGAGGTGCCGATGCCGCCATCGACCTCGATCAGAACTTCTTCACCGACCAGAGAGCGCAGACGCCGTACCTTCCCGGGTGACGTGCCGATGAAGGGCTGGCCACCCCAGCCCGGATTGACGGTCATGACCAGGAACTCGTCGACCATCCCCTCCAGTTCGGAGACCACTTCGACTGGAGTGCCCGGGTTTATCGCAACCCCGGCCAGGCAGCCGAGCTCACGGATCGCATGGCAGCAGCGGTGTGCATGCGGTGTCGCCTCTTCATGGAAGATGATCGAGTCGGCACCGGCCTTGGCGAAATCCGCGAACTGACGGTCCGGATTCTCGATCATGAGGTGGACATCCACCACCCCGCCCGCGTCGTGGACCTGATCGGCGATTCCGGCGAGGACCAGCGGCCCGATCGTGATCGGAGGAACGAACTGGCCGTCCATCACGTCGAAGTGGATCACCCGCGCCCCAGCGTCCATCAGTTCGGTTATCTGCTCACCGAGCTTTCCGAAATCGGCGGAGAGGATCGAAGGTGCGATGCGGATGCCCTGGAAGGCTTCCGGCAAGGGAGTATCGGCGGTGCGGGGCTGATTGGTCATCGGGTTCTCGGGTCGGGGTCAGATTGTCTGGAGCATCGACGCGCCACAACTTTGGCAGCTCATGTCCTCGGCGGTGCTCATTCTGGCGATGGTCTGGTGCTCACCGCAATTCGGGCACTGTGAAACCAGTTCAAATCGGGAAAGACAGTAGACACAGCGAAACCGCCCCGGTAGCTGGGTCGGTCTGAGCCAGGGCTCGCCGCAACCCGGACAGGGTGGCCTGCGGTCGACGGTCGTCTTCTCTGACTCGGTCGCCATGGGGCGATTATTCCGTAACCGTCGGAGGCCGGTCGTCCAATCCGTCACTTAGCGCCGCTCACGAGGCGTGCGATGAAGAAGCCAGTGGTGTGATCCCGGTCGGGCATTATCTGAAGGAAGCGCGAATCATGGGGGTCGGCTAGATGCGGCGCACGAGCTCCGAGGTCGTCGATCACGAGTCCGTGTCGGGCAGCAAGTTCAAGGATCTGGCCGGAGTTCTCACGCCGGGAAATTGTGCAGGTCGAATAGACCAGGCTGCCGCCTTCACTGACAAAGCCCGCGGCACGACCGAGAATCTCGCCCTGAAGCTTCGCCACCCTCTCGATCAGTGCCGGTGACTTTCGCCAGCGGGCGTCGGGACGTGACGAGAGAGCACCAAGGTCGGAGCAGGGAGCATCAACCAGCAC
>JAGQUU010000072.1 GCA_020438345.1 Solirubrobacterales bacterium
CGGGTACGGGAATTCGGGTCTTCCCCGCAACACAATGGGCCGGGACCTTGCCGATGACAGACCGTTTTTTGCCGGTCCCCTGGCCGCTGGCGCCCGGCTGGCTGAGCTGATCTGAAGTTCGCAACGACCGCTCAGCCGATTGAATGACCCTCTTCCAGGCGACGGATTCGTTGCGCGGCAAGGGATGCGGGCCGGATCGAAGAAAGCGGTGTCATGCCTCCGGCAACTGTCACGTCCGACCCTGTCGCATCGCAGCTCGATGGTGCGAGATTTGAAAGCCTGCTGCTCGAGTTCCTCGCCTACCTGGAGATGGAGCGTGGACTTTCCCGCAATACGCTCAACGCGTACCGGACCGACCTGCTCCAGTTCGGGGACTATCTCGAAGAGAAGGATCTCGATGCCCTGACGCTCGGTCCGACCGGCATGGCCGAGTACGTGGCTGACCTGACGGAGGGCCAGGGGGAGGCCCCAAGGCTGGCTCCGGCGACGGTTCACCGGAAGACCGCAGCGCTGCGATCGTTCTACAAGCACCTGCGTCGCGAAGACCTGGTTGTTGAAGATCCCACGGCTGGTCTCGCAACGCCCCGGCGGTCAAAGAAGTTGCCGAAAGTGCTGAACCAGGCCGAAGTTACGCGCCTGTTGGCCACACCCGCCGGGAACTCGCCTCATGCCTGCCGGGACCGCGCGATTCTGGAAGTGATGTATGCCTGCGGGCTTCGGGCATCCGAAGTGATCGGGCTGGAAATGACCGACATTGACACTTTCGAAGGCATGCTCCGTGCCCGGGGCAAAGGCAGCAAGGAGCGGATTGTCCCGCTTGGCCGCCAGGCAATCCACGCTATTGAGGGGTATCTGCGCTCCGGTCGGCCCGAACTCGCCAAGGGCAGGTCCGAGAAGGCACTGTTCCTGAACTTCCGGGGCCGTGCGCTGACCAGGCAGGGTCTTTACAAGATCGTCCAGGGGCATGCCAGGTCAGCCGGCCTGGAGGACCGGATGAGTCCCCACACGCTTCGTCACTCCTTCGCCACCCATCTTCTCGCCGGTGGCTGTGATCTCCGGGCGGTCCAGGAGATGCTAGGTCACGCCGATGTGGCCACGACACAGATGTACACACACCTCTCGGGACAGCAGCTGAGAAGCGTCTACTATGCCGCCCATCCCCGGGCCCAGACCAGCTAGAGAGCCGGCACCCGGGTGGGTCGGATTTCCAGCATCACCGACGGAAACCCGACCCACTGCAGTCCCAGCTTTGGGGCCGATTCGCGGGTGGGTCGGATTTCCGGCCAGGGTGGCGAGAATCCGACCCACCGGGGGGTGGCGGGCTCTGATAGAACCGGCTGGTGCCCGAGCTTCCTGAAGTCGAAACGATTCGCCGCCAGCTTGAACCCGACCTGAACGGACGGGTCGTTGAAGTGGCCGAAGTGCTCGATGACTACTTCACCAAACCGGAACCGGCCGGAAGCTTCGAACGGGCCGTCAATGGCAGGGAGATCATCGATGTCGGGCGGCGGGGCAAATACCTGCTCTTCGAGTTCGATGACAAAACGACCATGGTCATCCACCTTCGCATGACCGGTTCGATCGTTCTGCTGGCACCGGACGGAAGTGAGAACCCTGGCGATGCGCGGATTCATGAAGCCGGCCAGGGAGAAAGGCATCTCAAGGCCAGATTCACGCTTGACGACGGGGGAGAGCTCCGTTTCACCGATCCGCGACGCTTCGGCCGGGGATTTGTCGCGAACCCGGAAGACCTCAATAGCTACTTTGAGTCGAGACTCGGCGTTGAACCCCTTTCGGAGGACTTCACGGTCGATGCGCTGGCGTCGATGACCGCCGGCCGGACCGGCCCGCTCAAGTCATTCCTGCTCGACCAGAAGGGAGTGGTCGGAGTCGGCAACATCTACGCTGACGAGGCACTCTTCCGGGCCGGCCTCCACCCGCTCTCGCCTGGTGCTTCGATGAAGCCGGAGAACCACGTTGCGCTACGGGATGGCGTGGTGGAAGCTCTGGAGAGAGGGCTTGATCTCGGTGGTGCGTCAATCGATGACTATCGCGACGCCCGAGGGGAGCAGGGAGGAATGCAGAACGAGTTCCTTGTCCACCGCCGGGAAGGCGAAGAATGTGTGAACTGCGGCAGCGAGATCCAACGCATCGTGGTTGGAGGGCGTTCCACCTATTTTTGCCCGTCTTGCCAGAAGCGGCTCCGACGCCGGCCGAAACGGCGCCGGGTCGAAGGCGGCGTCCGGGCCGGACGACACCATTAAAGGAATGTCACGTACCTTCAAGACAGAGGCTGTTGTCCTGCGGACGATCAGATACGGCGAAGCGGACCGGATCCTTCACCTCTACACCCGTGAGTTCGGTCGCCTCGGCGCAATCGCCAAGGGTGTACGCAAGCCAAGGTCCCGTTTTGGTGGCAGGCTTGAGCCCTTCTTTCGTCTCGCGCTTGTGCTTCACCGAAGTCGGGGTGATCTGCACACGGTGACCGCGGCGGAAACGATCAGCGGTTTCCCGGACCTGAGGGCAAGTGGCCGTGGAATCGCCGCCGCGGCCAATGCCTGTGGCGGGGTGCTCCGGCTGCTCGACGGGGTCGATGAGCCGAACGAGCCCGCCTACAATCTGCTCTGCCGGTATCTGGAACTGGTTGATGCCGACCCGGAGGGTCCGGCAGCATCCGGGGCGGGAATGGTCACTTTTCGGCTCAAACTCGCCCTTGCGGCCGGCTTCGCCCCGGAGCTTTCCGGTTGCTCCAGCTGCGGTTCGACCGATCACGTGACAGCTTTCTCAGGTGCGGCAGGCGGCGTTGTCTGCCCGACTTGCGAGGCCGGGTCCTTCCCGATTTCAGCGGAAGCCCACAGCTTCATGGTTGAATCGCTCGGCCGGCCGATGTCCCAGGCCCCGCAAGGCAGCTCACTGGCGGTGAAGCAGGCCGGACGGGCGATCGGTGACACGCTTGAACATCACGCCCACGTCCGGCTGCCACGGCCCGAGGAAAGGCTGGCGGCATGAATGGGCCGGAAGGCAGAGGTCCCGCGAGGCCCGGTGACGGGCCGGGAGGCGGGTTCGAACGTCTCACCGCGGAGCGCGAGGACCGGTTTCTGGCTGAAACGGCGTCCCGTTCCTACCCCGCAAGCCGGAAGGTGGCGGAACCGGACAGCCAGTGGCGGACGCCGTTCCAGCGCGACCGTGACCGGATCGTCCACAGCAAGTCGTTCCGGCGGCTCATGCACAAGACCCAGGTTTTCATCGCCCCGGAAGGCGATCATTACCGGACCCGGCTAACTCACACGCTGGAAGCAACCGGTATCGCCCGGACGGTGGCCCGGGCGCTGCGACTGAACGAAGACCTGACCGAGGCGATCGGTCTGGCGCATGACCTCGGCCACCCGCCCTTCGGCCACATCGGCGAGCAGGCACTTGATGAAGCCAGTCGGGCCCATGGCGGGTCTGGCTTCAAACACAATGAGCATTCACTCAGGGTGGTGGATGTGCTGGAGCGGGAAGGAAGGGGACTCAACCTCAACCAGCCGGTCCGCGAAGGGATCCTCAAACACACCGGACCGGAGAAAAGCGCTTCGCTGGAAGGTCAGATCGTGAGACTGGTTGACCGGGTTGCCTACATAAACCATGACATCGATGACGCGCTCAGGGCGGGGATTCTCCGGGCCGAAGAGCTCCCCCGCGAAGAAATCGACCTGCTGGGGCCGACCGGGGCAAGTCGCATTGATTCACTGGTCAAAGACATCGTCGAACAGTCCGACGGTGCCGGAGAGATTCTGCAGTCGGAAAACATGGGTATGGCGATGCTGCGACTGCGCAAGTACATGTTCGACAACGTGTATCTAGGCGAGGAAGCGCGCCGGGACCACGACCGGGTACACGGAGTGATCAGGACGCTCTTCGATCACTACATCGACCGGATCGACCAGATTCCCGATTTCGACGGTCGATCGGACGGCATCCAACGGGTCACAGACCTTCTTGCCGGGATGACTGACCGCTATTGCATCGCCCACTTCACGTCGATCTATGTGCCGGAAGGATCCCGCTTCTAGTTCGGAACCGAGGGCGACTGAAAAGGCCCCGGCTTTCCGTAGACTCGAACGGGCGATGTCAAGATTCACCGACGACACCAAAGAACGGGTCCGCGGGGCGGCGGACATGGTCGAGATCGTTTCTGCCCACACCGACCTCAAAAGGTCCGGGGCTGGCCGCTATATGGGTCTTTGCCCGTTCCATGAGGAACGCTCGCCTTCGTTTTCGGTCAACGCCGCGGACAAGCTTTACCACTGCTTCGGCTGCGGTGAGGGAGGTGACGTTTTCCAGTTCGTCATGGCTACCGAGAACCTCGACTTTCCGGCGGCGATTGAAATGCTGGCCGAGCGCTACGGAGTTGAAGTGACCCGTGAGAAAGAAGACCCGCGAGCCGAGCAGAGGCGCCGCGAGCGCGAAAGACTGAGCGAACTGCTTGATCGGGCCGCGGCCTTTTACGCGAACTTCTTCCAGACCGCCGATGAGGCTTCAGACGCACGCGGATACCTCTCTGGAAGAGGGCTTGACGCCAAGGTGCTTGCCTCTTTCGGGGTCGGCTATGCGCCGAGTGCCTGGGACACCCTTCTGGTCCGCAGCCAGCGCGCCGGGTTCTCGATTGGCGACCTGGAAAAGACCGGTCTTGCCCTGAAGGGCCGAAACGGCGGCTTTTACGACCGGTTCCGGGGCAGGATCACCTTTCCGATCCGGGATTCGCGCGGTCGGATGGTCGGTTTCGGGGCGCGGGCGATGCGGGACCAGCAAGGTGCCAAATACATAAATTCGGCTGAAAACGAGATCTTCCACAAGAGCCGGATTCTCTACGGGATCGACCAGGCAAAGGGTCCGATGGCCAAGGCGGATCGCGCGATCCTGGTCGAGGGCTACACGGACGTGATCGCACTTCACCAGGTCGGACTGAACGAGGCGGTCGGGGTGATGGGGACTTCCCTGACCGAGCAGCAGGTGGCTCAGCTTTCGGCGATTGTCAACACGGTAGTCCTGGCCCTGGATGCAGATGCCGCGGGCCAGAAGGCGATGATCCGGGCGCAGGAAGTGGCAGCAGGCCGCAAGCTCGATATCCGGGTTGCGGTCATGCCCGATGGTGTCGACCCTGCGGAGATGGTCACCGGGGAAGGCGGTGCGGAAAGGTTCGGGAAGCTGGTGGAGAACGCGATCGGGCTGCCCGAATTCCAGCTTGGCCTGATCCTGGACACGGTTGATCTGAATTCGCCAAGGGACCGCGACCGTGGTCTCGACGAGTCCACTCAGATCCTGGCCCGGGTGTCGGCAGGGGCGACCCGGCAGGAACTGATCCGAAGAACCGGCGAGCGACTCCAGATCGACCAGACCGTGGTCATCGGCAGGGTTGATTCGGCCGAAGCGGAAGGAAGCGGTCCTTCAGGGCAGCCTGCGAGTCACGCTTCCGGGAACCGGCCGGCACAGGAAACCCACGCCGAAGAATCCGCCTTGCCCAGGCCTGTGGTCCTTTCCCGCCGGGAGCGAACGGAACGCTGGCTGCTCGCGATGTGCGTCGCCAGGCCCGAAGAAGGCCGGATATGGCTCGGCAAGCTCGACCGCAAGCACCTCAGCTCACCACTTATGGAACGGACAGTCAGCTGGCTCGGTGATCATCTGGATGATCCCGCCAGAGGGCTCGACGGGCAGGATCGTGAACTCCAGAAAATGGTGGCCGCACTGGTTGCGCGGGCCGATCCCGACCTGGTCGGGACCGGATCGATCCAGCGCAATTTCCTGGATCTTGAGCTGGCCGTGCTCGACGATGAGATCGCCGATGCAAAGCAGGAAGGCGATGCGACGAAGCGCAGTGAACTGAGCCGGCGTCGCTCGCAGCTAGTCGAGCAGCTCAAGCGAGGTCCTGGCGGTGACCCGGGCAACTGAGTGGGTGCCTGTTTCGGTAGTCTGAGCGTCCGTTCGGGGGTAGCTCAATCGGTAGAGCATCTGACTGTTAATCAGAGGGTTGGCGGTTCGAGTCCGCCCCCCCGAGTGAGTGATCGAGCCCGCCCGCAGTCCGGGGTGGGCTCGATTTGTTCAGGTCCGTCCGCGGTCACGGGCAATCAGCTCTTCGACCAGTTCTGCGCCCTTGGCGGGGCCATCGTGCCGACGGTGCCAGCTGGCGATCTGGCCTGCCCTGACCCTGTAGATCGGGTCTCCGAGGATCTCGGCGACCGCCCAGCGCAGGCTGCGGGGCCCGGTCAGGCTCCAACGCACCGATCGTCCGACCTCGGCCCAAGTAATCCGGGCGGCTGTTTCATTCATGTCCCCGGCAGCCGGACAGGTCAAAACCGGGACACCTTCTGCGAGAGCCCGCGCGACTGTGCCATGGCCTCCGTGACAGATGATCAGAGCGGATTCTGGCATCACCTGGGAGTAGCTCAGCCAGTCGACCAGCACGGCATTTTCCGGAACTTCGATCGGATGGCTCGGCACGACCCGGTTAGTGGTTGCGACCACACGCACCGGTTGGTCGGCAAGCGCAGCCAGAGCGGACCGGACAAGATGATTCGACGGATCCTGCGACGTGCTCGGAGCAACCAGAATCAGCGGTTCATCGCCGGGAGGCAGCTCGATGTCATCGTGAGGTGTTTCAAACGGCATCGGTCCCGTGACGTGGACAGAAGGTGGCCACAGCCTCGGGTATTCCAGATGGGGATATGTCGTAACCATCGCAAGATCCGGGCTCGTACCACCGTGAAACCGGTCGGTTGCCGGCAGGCCGATCAGGGCACGTTGTGCGTTGAGGTCGTCACGACCCCGTTCGAGTCCCCACTTCAGGGCCTTTTCGGTTGCGCGCCAGAATCCGCGGCCCAGTCCGGTACGGGCGGGCAATGCGCCTACTGCGAAGAAGGGACGGCCTGAGTCCTGGACCGGATAGATATGTGGGATCAGCGTGCCCCAGGAACAGCCGAAAGCCTCAGCCGCCAAAGCGGGAGCGACCGTGAGAATGTCGTTCACCACCACATCGGGCCGGAATTCATCCAGCAGAGGCATCAACGCGACAGCGGCCTCTCCGGCCCCCGGCGAGCCCGATGCCGGGGGAGGGAAGACCTGGTACTGGTCGGCGCTAACGAAATCGAGACCGGCAGCTTCCACCTCCTGCCGCCATTGGGGCCATGTCTCGACGATCACTTCGTTGCCGCGTCCCTTCAGGGCGCGGGCAAGGCTGACCGCCGGAAACACATGGCCGGGGTCGCCGAAAGCAGCGACCAGGCAGCGGGGCAGGGCTACATCCCCTGGGTGTCGGGACCTGCGACCGGGCGTGACATGACAAGTTCCGGGACCGCACAGGCCGGCGACACCTTGAGCAGGAAACTGACTGCTTCGGCCATGTCCTCCGGCTGCATCATTTCCTCGGGCGGAACTGTTCCCTGCGCGAACTCGGTCATGTCGGTTGCCACAAAGCCGGGGCAGAGCGCGGTCACGGACACACCGGTACCGACAAGTTCCTTCTGGGTCGACTTGGAGAATCCAACGACCGCGGCCTTGGTCGCACCGTAGACGGAAAGCCAGGGTGGTGACTCAACCGCAGCCAGCGAAGCCAGATTGACGATCAGGGCCTTGCCGTGCTCTCCGCCGGCCTGCTTCAGCATTTCTGCCGATTCACGGGTGGCGATCACAAGCGCACGCAGATTGACAGCGATCTGGAGATCAAAATGTTTGCTCTGTATTTCACCCAGTGGCTGGCCGATCCCAATGCCGGCATTGTTGACCAGGCAGTCGAGCCGTCCCCATTGGCGTTTGTGTTCGGCGACCAGTTCAACCACGGCTTCCTCGCTGGTCACATCCGCGACGACCGCTTCGACCTTCAGGTCATCGTTGGCCAGGTCTTCGGCGGCCTTGAGCAACTTGTCCTCCCGACGACCGGAGATCGTGACGGCATATCCGCTTTCCGCAAGTCGCCTCGCGATCGCCAGTCCGATGCCGCCCGAACCACCCGTCACCAATGCCGCACGCTTTGCCACTCTCGCTCCGTTTCGTAGGATGAAATCCAGCGGGAGCCTATGCCAGATGGAGTGGTGGCGGACGATCAGCATGCATCGTCGGCGACAAACGGCAAGAATGGGGGCGCGTTACCCGTGTTTTCGTCCGAGATCGATCGAGGTGAACCATGAGTGAGGAGAAGACTGACAACGAACTGATTGTTGCTTTCGCCAAGGAAGCACGTCAGCGTTGCGACGTGATCTCGACGGGTCTCGATACCGGAACCAGTGATTTCGAGACTCTGCGTCAGGAAGCCCATGCGCTTCACGGCACTGCGTCGACGCTCGGTCTGCGCCGGCTCGGCGAGCTTGCGGGCCTGATGGAATCGGACCTTTCCGACGCTGCCCAGGCCGGTGAGATCCGTCCCAACCGTGCGAGTCAGATATCGGAGGCCGCAGAAGCTCTCGCCTCCGGCGTGAAAGCTGCGGCCACCGGAGAGGAAGAACCGCCCGATGTGGGTCGGAGCCTTTCCCAGCTTTTCGCTCTCTAGTTCAGGCTCCTGAAAGTTCCGGGCCAGTAGCTCAGTTGGTTAGAGCAGCGGACTCATAATCCGTAGGTCGAAGGTTCGAGTCCTTCCTGGCCCATCCGAAGCAGACAGTTCATGCGGTATTCGGTGGCGCATGTCCGTGAGCACCCGTCCGGCTTTGAGGAATGTGGACGATGCCGGATTCCGATGTGGCTAGCCCGGCGGGAAGCCGAGTTTGGCCAGTTCTTCCTCAAGCCAGGGCGCCATGGTTACTGCGTAGGTGGCTGACACGTGGTACGAGTCACGGTAGACGAGGGCGTTGCCGATAACCGCCGGGCAGCGGCCGTCGCTACACAGGATCGGCATCGGGTCGATGATCTTCACACCCGTTTTCCCGGCGGCCTTCACATCGAAGGAAATCTTCATGTTCCTCTTCGGCTTGAAGGCACAGACCTTGAGGTTGTTCAGGTTTTCGGCCACACATTCATGTGGCAGCCAGGGCTCGCGGGGGGCCTGGGCCTGATCGCGGATCAGGATCACCTGGCCGGCGTCCTGCTTGAGCTGGTTGAAGGTCTTGACCATTCCCGTCACCAGGTAGGGCTCGCTGGCGGCCCGGCTCAGCTTCTTGCCGTTGATTGTGAGGCTGTAGACGGCCCTGGTTGAGGTCGCGACCACGACCAGATCAGGCTTCTCCTCGGCTATGCGCTCCAGCGAGTTGGCCCTCCACTCGTCGCAGAACTGACTCAGCTTGACCTCGGCGATCGCACAATTGGCCCGCGAAAGGCCGATGATCTTCCATCCCTGCTGCTTGCCAATCGTGTCCAGGGTTGGCATGTACATCATCGAATGGGAATCACCAAACAGGACTACTGTCCTGCTTCCGTCCGGGTCGCCATAGACGCATTCACCGGATTCGGTCCGCGGCCCGAGGATGAGGCAGCCATCGGCGTACATCTCCCCGCGGTCGTCGCGGGCATGGAGCGGACTCGGTTTGATCGCATCGACCGACTTGACAAGGGGAACGTGACGGTCCTTGATCACCGCCGCTCCCTGTACCTGATCCTGGTCAAGGTCCTTTACATCAATCCGGTTCGACCCGAGGTAGAAACCGAATCCGGCCGCGACGAGGGAACAGAGCACACCAACCACGATCGCCCGGTTCGGCCGGAGTGCGAGGATCTTCGATTTCCGCACCGGATCCTCGATGATCATGTGGCTGAGCTGGGTCGGGAACCAGGAGGCCAGAGTCGCGACAACCAGCCACTGCCAGGACAGATTCCCCCAGATGCCGATCGCGAAAACAACGAAGGGCCAGTGCCACAGGTACCAGGAATACGAGATATTCCCCACGTACTGGAAGGGACGGGTGGAAAGGATCCGGGTCGTTATTCCGGAGCCCGAGGCACCGGAGACGAGCAAGGCAACCGTCGCCATAACCGGAATCAGACCACGCCAGCCCGGGAACGGCGTAGCCGCTGACATCGCGTAGGTCGCCCAGAGCAGGGCGGCAACTGCGGCCACTCCGAGGACCGAGGCAAACCAGCCGGGCAACCGGACCATTTTCGGCAGGGTCATTGCGAGGATCGCGCCGAAAGCGAGCTGCCAGCCGCGGGCAAGGGTCGAGAAGAAGGCAGCTTCGGGGTTTTCAGCCGTGAACTGGAAGCTGTAAAGCAGAGAAGCGATCGCCACCGGGACGATGATCAGCAGCACCATTCCCTTGATCCGCCGCCGGTATCGGAGGGCCAGCAACCCCGCCATGGCGAGCAGCAGTGGCCAGAGCACATAGAACTGTTCCTCGACTGAAAGAGACCAGTAATGCTGGACCGGGCTGAGGAGCCCGTCTTCTGCGGCGAAGTAATCGACACCCTGCGCTATGAAATGCCAGTTGACGACATAAAGCGCGGCAGTGAAGACGTCACCACCGATCTCGACCTGGCGGGCCAGCGGGAAGATCAGGATCGAACCGATACCTATGAAAACGAGAACAGTCGCGGCGAGCGGCAAGAGACGCTTTGCACGGCGGGCGTAGAACTTGCGGATTGAGACGGTTCCCGTCTTCTCGATTTCGCGGACGACCAGTCCGGTAATCAGGAACCCGGACAGCACGTAGAAGACGTCGACGCCAATGAAGCCGCCTTCAGCCCAGGGGATGCTGGCGTGACAGAGCAGCACAAGAGTGACCGCGATCGCACGGATTCCCTGAATGTCGGGCCGGAAGTTCGAACCCGCTTCTTTAGCCGTAGGTGAGCCGCTTTCTCTGGCTTCGACCTCGGCACCGCCAAGAGCCATCGGGGCAGACTATCTGTTCGGACTTATCCCACGCCCTCCGCTCTGGCTGCTTGACTTCCGTCTTGATGTTGCGTGTCATCGCCTTTGCCCTGATCGCCTCGGCCGCCTTGCCGCTGGGAGCGCTGGCTGGAATTCGGGCGCCTATGTCACGGTCGACTGTCGCGATGATGCTCGGGTTCGCTTCGGGAGCTTTGATTTCAGCCGTAGCCTTCGAACTGTTCGACGAGGCGTATCACCATGGCGGCGTTGGCTGGGCGAGCGCTTCCTTTCTGGCGGGCGCGACAGCTTTCGTGCTGATTGACAACTGGCTGGAGAGAAGGATCCGGGACCGTGCCCGTGCCGGGGCTGGAATCGGCTTTGCCCTGCTGGCAGCGGTAACCCTGGATGGCGTACCGGAGAATCTGGCGATGGGGGTATCCCTGATCGAATACGGCAGCGTTGCCCTGCTGGTCGCGATCTTCGTCTCCAACTTTCCCGAAGCAGCGGCAGGTGCGAAAAAGATGAAGGATGCCGGCTTCAGCGACCGCCACACGATGCTGATCTGGATTGGCGCAGCAGTGTTGCTCGCCGCTGCAGTACTGGTCGGCTATCTGGCTCTGGATGGGGCCAGCGGTCGCACCCTTTCGGTTCCACTGGCTTTCGCGGCCGGAGCGGTCCTGGCGTCGCTTGCTGACACGATCATGCCCGAGGCATTCGAGGAGGGCGGCACAAAGGTCGCGTATGCGACAGCACTGGGCTTCCTGCTCTCCTATGTCCTGGCGGTCGGCTGATCCGATCAGGATCTGACCCAGATCGCATCGTTGCCGAGCGGGACCCGCTTGACACTCTCCCGGGCAAGCATGTCCAGAAGTTCCTTCTCAGCGCCCTCACGGTCAACCTCCTCTGTCTTTTCCGCCATGACCGTGGCAACCTCGACGGTGGTCAGTCCCGCTGGATACGGAAGTAGAGCTTCAAGTGCGCTACCCGCAGGTGGCTTCCTGGTCAGGTTCGGATCGAGGTTCGCGATGACCACGTCATACGCCTCCAGCGGCTGGAATCCACCGACTTCGGCCCGTTTATCACCGCACTCGAAGACGACAGTTGGCGCGGTGTAGCGAGCACCATCTTCTGTCGCGGTGGTTTTGCCCTGGAGTTCCGAGGGGCTTCCCGCAGCATTGCGGGCATGGGCGAAATCGGTCCGGAAGGCCTCATTCACCTCAACCGAGTTGAGGGCAGCCATGACGAGTTCCGGCTCGATCCCGGGTACCGTTCCGAGTGCTTCCCTGAGCTGAGCTCTGTCATCAAGGAGCAGGGGGGTGTTGAAATGGAGCAGTTGGAGGGCTCTGAAGACCCGCCATTCCGAACCGGGGTAGAGCAGCCGCGCGGCGGTGATCACGCGACAGGCCTGGCTGCTTGTGAAAGCGCGAGCCTTTGGTTCAGCCGAGAACGGCATCCCGTACCGGTCCCGGAACGCGACAAGGAAGCCGGCCATCTCCTCACGGCTGTAGGGAACCGGATTGTTCTCGTCGGAAAGACTGATTACAGCCAGATGCCATTCGATCTGGTCGCGGTAGCGCCATTCGATTGCCCGCAGTGCGGGACTGGCCGAATAGCCGAAGGGACAGGACGGGTCGTTGAAGAGAAGGGCCTTGATCTGCGGCATGGGCAGAAGCCTAGACAGTCACGATCACCGGCCCCCCGGGTACAATCACCCCGATGGGATCCGTGCGTACAGCTTCCATGATCCGAACTTCCGGACTTGTTGTTCTGTCGGTTGTCTGGTCTTTCTTCCTGGCCCTGATCGGTTCACCGGAAGCGATTCTGTTCACGGTGCCGGTTTTTCTGCTTGCGGCGCCGCTTGCTTTCGAGCGGTACGTCGGTGAAGACATCCTGGCTGCTTTCCGGCATCGGCCGGCAGCGTCACGTGCCATTGCCGCGATCCTCGCGAAGGTTCCGGCCGTCGTCTGCAACCCTGTCTCAGAGGCGACCCTGATCCCGGGCCGCGGCCCGCCTTCGCCCGCTCATTGATCCGGGCTGCCTGACGGTCCGGTTTTCCAGGCCTGTCAACCGCGTCGAATCGACGCCGCAACAATCCGCATCGGGCGGCATTGGAGCAAACGATGAAGCGAATCACTGGCATTTTGTCCGTGCTAATACTGGCCCTGGTTCCGACCGTGGCCTCGGCCCATCAAGGCAACGCCGACTACAGGTCGGAGATCAGCTCGATCCGTCCTGCCTCGGTCGCGGATGGGCTTTCCGTGGAGGTCGTCAACTTCGACGACCATGTCCGGCTGGTCAATGACACCGGAAAAGATGTGGTGGTCAAAGGGTACGACGGAGAACCGCTTGCCCGGATCTCGGCCGACGGAACCGTGGAAGTGAACCTGAACTCACCTGCCTACTACCTGAACGAAGACCGGTTTGCGGATGTCGAAACCCCTTCCCGGGCCGACGCCGGAGCGGCACCGGACTGGAAAGTGATCGGTGACAACGGGACCTATGAATGGCATGACCATCGATCGCATTACATGGGGGAGGGCGTCCCGCCACAGGTCGGGGATGAGTCAAAGGAAACCACGGTCTTTGACTACGTGATCCCGATCGAAGTCGGGGGCAAGCCGGCGAAAGTGAGCGGCACACTGACCTGGGTTGGCAACGATTCGAAGCCGCCGGTGATTCCCTTCGTGATTCTTGGGCTGGCGATCGTCGCCGCGATCTGGTTTGCGATCCGTCGACGTCGGCGAGGACCGGATCCGGACGGGAAGGATGGCGAGGAAGCCTGGTGAGGCGAA
>JAGQUU010000073.1 GCA_020438345.1 Solirubrobacterales bacterium
AGAAAAGCGGTGTGATCAAGCCCGATCGAAGTCAGCACCGTGGCAATAGAAGCGATCGAATTGGTCGCGTCAAGCCGCCCCCCTAACCCGGCTTCGATCGCTGCCACCTGAACACCCGCCTCGGAAAGAGCCAGGAAAGCAGCTGCGGTCGCAAGTTCAAACTGGGTCACCGACTCACCATCAAGGCCGGAGTTCACCGTTTCCGCAGCCTGCGCGGTCCTTCGGACTGATTCGGCAAAAAGTTCCGGCTCCTCCCGGCCGGAAATGACCACCCGCTCCGACCATCTGACCATATGCGGAGAGAGTGAACAGCCAGACCTGTAGCCATGGGCCTCACAGATCGCCGCGATCATGCGGGACACGGAGGACTTGCCGTTGGTCCCCACGACATGTATGGACGCAAAGGAATCCTGGGGCCGGCCCAACTCGCCGCAGAGCATTTCCATCCGCTCCAGCCCGAGCTTCCAGCCGATCGGCTCGAGTGAGTTCAGAAACTCGTCGGCGTCGAAGCCGGGCATGTGTTCCTCAACCGAGTTCAGCGAGTTCGGCCTGCAACCGCCCGGCCTTCTCGCGCTCTTCTGCGACGACTTCGGGCGGAGCGTTCTCGACAAAGCCTGCGTTGCCCAGTTTCGATTCGATCTTGTTCAGTTCGGCTTCGGTCTTGGCCCGACGGGCGTTTATTCGCCCGGTGACAGCTTCCATGTCGAGTTCATCCGACTCGAGGATGCCGAAACCCGAGACCGTCGCCACTACCTCGCCATCGTGAGCACCGATGTCAATCCGGCCGAGGCGGGAAACAAATTCGGGCACCGTCTGTGGGTCCCCCGTCGCGCGGAGCGGGATCTTCGGGGGAACCCCGGCCATGTCACGCCAGCCGCGGAGTTTCCGGGTCAGGGCAATCGCCTCACCGACTTCGGCTTCCACCGATTCGCTGATCCGCAAGTCGTCGCATTCGGGAAACGGGTGAACGACAAGATGACCCTCGCGGTACGGGTGGTACTCCCAGATCGCTTCGGTCACGAAGGGCATCACCGGATGTGCGAGCGCGAGGGTTCGATCGAGTGTGCCGAGCAGGACCTGGGCGATTTCCGGGTCGGCGTCATAGATCCGGGGCTTGGCGATCTCCAGGTACCAGTCACAGAGATCGGAGAAGACGAAGGAGTAGAGCTCCTGGGCGGCATGCGCGAAGTCATATTCGTTGATCAGCCGGGTCACGGTTTCGATCGTCGACTCGAGCCGGGAGAGGATCCAGCGATCTTCGAGAGCGATCGGGTTGGCAGGGACGGTGCGGTCCTCCGGGGCCTCCGTATTGAGAAGGATCAGTCGTGACGCGTTCCAGAGTTTGGTCGCGAGATCCCTGCCCTGCTGCACCTTGGCGTCGGAATAGCGGACATCCTGGGTGGAGGACATGGCGAGCAGGCCGAAGCGGAGGGCATCGGCACCGTGCTCGTCTATCTCGCCGACCGGGTCGATGCCGGTCCCGAGGCTCTTCGACATGCGGCGGCCATCGCGGGCCTGAATCACCGAATGGACGTAGACGTCGCGGAAAGGCACTCCACCGGCAAACTCGATGCCGGTCATGACCATCCGGGCGACCCAGAGGAAGAGGATCTCCCGGGCAGTGGTGAGAAAATCTGTGGGATAGAAAGCTTCAAGTTCGGCGGTTTCATCGGGCCATCCCAGGGTCGCGAAAGGCCAGATCGCCGACGAGAACCAGGTGTCGAGAACATCCTCGTCCTGGATCCAGCCCTCGCCTTCAGGCTCGGTCTCCCCCACATAGGTTTCATCGCCGCGGTACCAGACCGGAATCCGGTGCCCCCACCAGAGCTGACGGGAAACGCACCAGGGCCGGATCCCGCGCATCCAGTCGAGGTAGACCCGCTTCCATTGCCCCGGCGTGATGTTCACCTCGCCGTTTTCAACTGCCGCGATCGCCGGGGCGGCCAGCTCATCCATTCGGCAGAACCACTGGAGCGAAATCAACGGTTCGATCCGCTCACCGGATCGTTCCGAGAAGGGAACGGAGTGGATGTACTCCTCCTCCCCGCTGAGTACCCCTTCTTCCTTCAGCGCCTTGACCACTTCGACCTGGGCTTCGGCAACTGTGAGACCTTCAAAGCGTTCACCGGTCATAGCTGTCATGCGGCCGTCTTCGCCGATCACCGAAATCTCTTCCAGTCCGTGGCGGCGGCCGATCTCGAAGTCGTTGACATCATGGCCCGGGGTGATCTTGAGGGCGCCGGTCCCGAACTCGATGTCGACGTGATCGTCGCTGATGATCGGCAGGCGACGACCGACCAGAGGAAGAATGCAGTGGCTTCCGATCAGATCCGAATAGCGTGGGTCGTTCGGGTTCACGGCAACTGCCGTGTCAGCCATCATCGTTTCCGGGCGGACCGTGGCTACGGTCAGCACCCGGTCGCTTCCCTCGACTGGATAGTCGACCGAGAAGAGAGTGTCGGTCATCTCCTCGTTTACTACCTCGAGGTCCGAGATCGCTGATTGCGATCCGGGGTCCCAGTTGACCATGTAATGGTCGCGATAGATGTAGCCCTTCTCGAAAAGCGAGGTGAAGATCTTGCGGACGGCGCGGGCATAGCCGTCATCGAGGGTGAAGCGCTCGCGCTCGTAATCGACCGAGGCACCGAGGCGCTTGTACTGCTCACGGATCGATCCGCCAAATTCTTCCTTCCATTCCCAGACCCGTTCGGTGAAAGCTTCGCGGCCGATTTCGTGGCGGCTCGTCCCTTCGGACTTCAGGCGCTTTTCGACCACGGTCTGGGTGGCGATACCGGCATGATCCATTCCGAGAATCCAGAGCGTGTTCTTGCCACTCATCCGGTTCATCCGGACCAGCGCGTCCTGCATTGAGCCGTTCAGCGCATGGCCCATGTGAAGCACGCCGGTCACATTCGGCGGCGGGATCGCGACGGAGTAGTTCTCCTCCGCGCTTCCGGTCGCTTCGGGATGGAAGTAGCCCCCGTCCATCCACTCGGCGAAAATCCGCGCTTCGGTCTCGCCGGGCTCCCAGCGGGTGGTCTCTTCCAGCTTCTTTCGCGCCGCGTTATCCAAGGCAGCCGATCTTATTGAGAGACTGACGGGTTAGGGTGTTCGGTAGTTCACTTGATCAATCCGGGGGTTTGATGAAACGGGCACTGTTTTGCGTGGCGCTGGGCATTATCTGGCTGGCGGCCTTGGGGACAGCCCAGGCGCTGGCGAATGCCTATTGCGCGGAGTTGCCCGGTGACGCGAGCTGCGACCAGCATTTCACCGGCACCAGCACCTCGATCCAGGCTGCGGTCGACGCCGCCGACAATCACGCGGGACCAGACTTGGTCAAGGTGGGCCCTGGCAACTTCGTCATGTCAAGTCCGGTCTACCTGAGCAACTCTGGCGAAAGCAACCAGCTGACCCTGACCGGTTCCGGGACCGGGCAGACGTTCCTTTCCGGTACGGATCCGGCACATCCAGACATCCATTTCAACGGAGGCACGGGCTCGATCATTAACGACCTCACGATCAGCATTCCCGATGACGCAAGCAACGAGTACAAGATCGGTCTGGTTCTGGATTCCGGCGCGACCGCCAAAGGACTGAACGTCACCTTCGCGCAACACCTGGTCAACGGGGACCCGAGCCCTGGCAAGGGGACGACGGGAGTGATGCTCGCGGACGGAGCCACCCTGAAGGATTCGACCGTCAGGCTCTACAGCAGCAACGTAAACGATGCGGTGGCCGTGTTCGGCTCCGGCAACCTGCTTCAGTCCACACTGACCGCCTTCCGTGACGTCTACCAGCAAAACGCAACCGGCACCGTGGAGATAAGGAGTTCGGCCCTGATCGCGATCGGCGGTGGTGCCTTGACCGAAGGCGGAACGATGAACATCCGCGATTCGGTGATCCTCAACCCCTATGGTGGCCAGGGCATCTACGTGAGCAGCGACGAAGGCCCGGCGAACGTGTTGATCGATGGTTCGACGATACTGGGTGCGCCTGGCTCAATCGGAGCGGTGGTTCAGGCTGTCAAAGAACAAGACGACGACCCCGGCAACACCAATTTCCGCGTGAACAACTCGATCGTATACGGGCATGACTTCGCGATCGCCTATAGCGAATACTTCCCCGAGGACACGCTGACCATCAATCTGGACTCATCGGCATACGATTCGACGAGGGTTGTCGAGCAACTCGGCGCCGGAACCCCGCAGGTCACGATCACGAACCCCGTCGAGCTGAACGGGGTCGACCCGAAGTTCACCGATCCGGGCAGCGGC